>JANYKV010000105.1 GCA_025358055.1 Gemmatimonadota bacterium | reverse complement strand
TTTGACCGCCGGCTCGAAGTCGGATTCGCAGGTGCTGCTCCCCACATCACAACCCTGAAGGACGCCGCAGCCGAGGGCTGAGAGGAAGAGACCAAACCGGATGTGGCGCGGTGTCATGAAGGTTCTCCCTATAGTAGTCATTGGAACAGCCCTCGAATCTCTGTCGTCATACTCCATCCTCCCATCACCGTCATGGCGATGACGACGATCGCACCCGCAATCGTGAGCCCAATCGGATGCCGATAGGACCCGACGATATTGCCGCGGTGCGCGGCCACGAGCATCGCCGCCAACGAAACCGGCAGGATCAGCCCGTTCAGACCACCTACCAGTATCAGGATTGTGACCGGTCGGCCAACGAGGAGAAAGATAAGGGTCGAGATTCCGATGAACCCGATGATCGAGGAGGTCCAATGCGTGGCGATCGCGGGATGAAATCCGCGGACAAAAGACACGGAAGTGTACGCGGATCCCACCACGGAGGTGATGGCCGCGGCCCACATCACGACGCCGAAGATGCGGTACCCGAATTCGCCTGTGGCGAGGCGAAAAACTGAAGCGGGCGGGTTTGCTGGGTCGAGCCTCAGCCCGTGGGCTACAACGCCCAGCGCGGCAAGAAAGAGGACCACCCGCATGAGAGAGGCTACCCCAACCGCGGTCAAGGCGGACGTGGTCACCCGTGGAACCGCCTCGACTCCACTCACCCCCGCGTCCAGCAGCCGATGCCCCCCGGCAAATGTGATGTAACCGCCTACCGTGCCGCCGACCAGCGTGACAATGGACACCATGTCGAGATGTTCAGGAGCTATGCTACGCCAGGCGGCCGTCCCGAGGGGTGGGTCAGACGCGATCGCAACATACCAAGTGAGCCCGACCATCACGAAGCCCATCACGAGGGAAAAGCGATCCATGGCGGACCCGGCCTCTTTCACCAGAAACAACGCGATCGCGATGGCCGCGCTGATGGCCGCGCCGATAGCTGTGGGGATGCCGAACATGACATTCAGTCCGAGCCCGGCCCCGGCGACGTTGCCGATATTGAAGGCCAGGCCGCCGAGGGCCACGAGCACAGCTAGAAGGGTTCCCAGACCGGGAAAGACCCGATTCGCAATATCCTGAGCCGGCGCTCGCGCGACCGCGATGACGCGCCAGATGTTGAGCTGGGCTCCAAGGTCGAAAAGCACGGACACAAGAATCGCAAATCCGAAGCTAGGGCCGAGCCGCTCCGTGAACACCGCCGTCTGGGTGAGAAACCCGGGTCCGATAGCAGAGGTCGCCATGAGAAACGCGGCGCCCATGAGCACGCTGAGCCCGGCACGTGGCGTGCCTCGTGGATTCGCTGGTACCGGCGGTGAGTCGCTCATGGGGTCCCAGGGTCGGGAGGATGCCGGAAACGTGGCCAGAGTCCCGGCTGAACGCTAGCTTACCTCAGTTTCAGTCCAGCAGTTCTCGGCCGATCCAACCGGGGGGACCTAATGGAGCGTGAAGGAATTTCGTGGAGCGGCGTCGGAGGGCGGTTCCTCGCGGCTCTGCTCCTCGTTTACGCGACGTATAACCCCGAAGGCTATTCGTATTTTCATTGGGTTCTGCAGCCCATGGTTCATGGACCCGGCGCCGCGCTCGGCGAGCACCCGGCACCAAAGGTGTTGGCGGGATTGCTGCTGCTGACCGGCTGGATCTTTTTCATCAAAGCGACGATGCGTTCGCTCGGGCGCTGGGGGGCGGTGCTCACCTTGGCTCTGTTTGCGGGCGTAGTATGGCTGCTCATCGACTTCCATATCGTCTCACCGCAAAGCAGTAGAGCCATCGGTCATGTCATCCTGATCGTCGTCAGCGCCGTGCTGGCCACGGGAATGTTTTGGTCGTACGTCAAACGCCGAGTCACCGGACAAGTCGATACCGACGAGGTTCATTAGCGGGCTCCTTTCTCGGCGTCGCGTTCGAACCAATTGTGGTAGTAGGGGTGTCGCCCTCGAACCAGGGCCCAACCGCTCGCGACCACGTAGGCGGGAATAAAGAATGGGCCCCACCGCTCATACTGTCGGACGTGCACCCGTTCGTGTCTCCGCGTCCGCGCCAAGGAAACACGATCGCGGCCGAGCACAACAGGTCCGAGGGTCATTGCGGCTGCCCCGTGTTTGGGAATGATCAGGTTTCGAAGCAGGGTGCGCACGACTCCACCCTCCACCTCGATGACTCCGTCCACCAGAGCGGCGCTTCCGCCACTCATCAACGCGCAGGGGATGAACACTCCCCCGATCAGAGTCGCCGGAAAGGCCCAGATATAACCGAACCATCGGGACTCACGGTTCAAAGAAACCCACTCACATCTCCGCTCTTCGTCCGAGACCTGGGCCAGCGAAAATGACGATCGCCCCGGCGACCCCGATGACGAGGAGGTTGCGTACATCGGTCCCTGCCAAATTGTTCACCGGCTCCCCAAGCGCCTTTGACCATAGATTGGTCACCCCGTGCACAAAAATGGCGGGCCAAACACTGCCGCCGGTCCAAAACCAGAAGTAGCTGATAATGACCGAAAGGCTGAGACAGGTGAGGAGAAAGTAGCCCTGATCCCAGAGAAAGGACCGCGTGAGCCCGCTGGCGAGAAGGCTGGGTAGCTCCCGCGGAAGATGCCAGCCCCACCAAAGGGTGGCGAGCAAGACGGTTGCGACGAGTGGAGACCGCACCCAGCGGGAGAGCTCCGGAAGGGCAAAACCACGCCAACCCAATTCCTCGAGGGTGCCTCCCTCGTCGATGAACGGTCCGACCAGCAGCGCGCCCAACATTGCGAGAGGAGCACCGCCCAAGGCCGTCCTCGCCACCACCCAACTCGTTGGCGCCCCATACCGCGATCCCACGATGAGGTAACAAACCGTAACGATTGCACTTGTCCCCCCGAGCACAGCATAGGCCTTGAAAGCTTCTCTCGGTTTCACTGGAGCTTGCCAAGGAATGAATCGGGCAAAGAGCCGCCGCACCGCCGCTGTCCCACCGGTGCAGGCGCTTACGAGAATGGCGGAAATACTTGGCGCGGAAGCGAAGATGACGATGAGCCAGGCCCAGGGCTGTCGAGCGGCAAACCGAAGAATATTCCAGAGATTCGGGTAGCGATGATTCGCGACGAGGAACGCGCGAAGCTCGCCCAGCACCGCCTCCGTGTGAAATACGAAGCTGGTGGCCATGACGCCCAGTACGATCAGCAGAGCCAGCAGGTAAAAGCTGAGAAGGCCGCGATTGGACGTGAAATTCCGGGTCAAGCGGGACTCCGAGAACAAGGAGGCCACCACGCAGCCTCAAATCGAGGGTCGAGGTGGGGCGAACTGGTGGAATCGGGACTGGAGCTCGGGGCCAATCCGCTTAGGACGAAGCGTCCGCGGGTCGACCGCGCACCAAAGTGAGCGAGTGCGTAGGAGGGTTTTCCCATCGCGCGGGCGGGAGATCTCGATGAACCGTTCGCACCTCACCGCGCTGATCTCCCCGATCCAAGTCCACCCTGTCAAGATGTCGCCCGGAAGGGCGGCGTGGAGATAATCGATTTCATGGCGGATGACCACCCACGCCGTCTCCTCGAGATGATGGGGCTCGGTCATGGAGCGCCAATGGGCCGCCGCTACTTCCTCCATCCAACGCACATACACCGTGTTGTTTACGTGCCCCAGTTGGTCGATGTCACGCTCTCCCACCCCAAGCTGATGCTCGAAGGAATAGAGTGGTCGACCGGGGCTCACGGTCATTGGGTCGTGCCTTCCGTCCAGACGAACCCGGCAAACACCTTTTCGGGAACGACCAGTGGTTGAATTCCAGAGCGGGCGTGGCGTCGCAAGGTGTCCTCAAACCGCATATCCGCGTCGAGACTACGCGCCCCGGTAGGTTCCCGAGACGCGCCATTACCCGACAACCAGACTACCGAACGTGTTGGAACGTGACGCCGTTGAGGGCCCGTGACATGGTCGACGGGTGCACCCGCAGCTTGCGCGCCAATTTCAGAATCGCCACGCCTCGGCGGTGCTCCCGTCGGGCCCAGGATACTTTCTTCTCGGTCAACTTGGCGGCGAAATTCTCGCTGCCCTTTCGGTGCGCCGCCCCTCCATACTCCTTCGGTTGTCGCCGACTCGAAAACCGCGTGTCGCGAACTCGACGCCGCTTCTTCATGATCTCACTCCAGACTGGGGAAAAGGAACCGCCAGACTCCCATGGGATTCTACCGCACCGTTTCGGTTTCCGGGAGCTGCACGGAGATTCAAGGCGACGCCGGGAATCGGGTCTCTCTGGGGACGCGGCTGTCGGACTTAGGCGCACACCTGGCAGGATCGACGCATTGTGGGACCTGAGGACCCGGCGAGTTCCTCGCTAACTGGATCCTTCATGAGCCAGGATGCAACCTAGCGGCGTGATATCGGTCAATACGCCAGCGACCACCGATGCGTTCGAACACTACCGTCTCGAGAAAGTCCCGGGGTTCCGGCGCGCCGGAGCGCGGCGTCCACACCTCGTGGTTGTACATCGTGGTCCACGCCACGTCGCCCCGCACTCTTGTCTTCAGCTCTCGGAGGTGGGCCTCTTGGCTTCCCGTCGCTTTGCCGCCCAGGATACCGGCGACCAGCGTCGGCTTGTCCATCGGAATCGTGTCTTCGAGGAGAAGGAAGGTCGGCGTGAGCGGCTCGGCGATGCCGGTGGAGTCATAGCTGTGAATGGCATCATACCACCGCTCGAGCACAGTTTGAACGGCCTTTGTATCGGCGGCGGTGTCGGGCGCCGGAGGGACGCCTTCTCGTTGGCAGCCGACCAGGAGAAAAAGTGCGCCGGCTAAGGAAATCCGCGGCATCGCAACTCCAGAGCAAGGGTGACTATACGCGGCGACCGCTTCCATCTCGACGGCGGCGCTCGGGGGAGCGAGGCCGACGGCGAGGCGGGTGGGGCAAATCGACATAGCTGAGCTCTCGTTCAAGCTCGAATTCGGCTAGCGCAGTGCGATCGGTTTCAAATGCCTAAAGCATGAACGCGCGGGTCCAGCCATACGTTGAATCCTGCATCTGTGGCTCAGTGGTAGGAAACCCCGGGATACAGCAGATTCACTGTGAAGAGAAACAAGGGTCCAAAGACCTTATCGAACAGCTGCCACGCGAGCAGGAGCCCGATGAACCGAAAGGCCGGCTGGCCCCAGAGGAATAGTTGATATTTCTTGGTGGCTGCCGCGGTCAAGAAGAGGGGCACCGCTGCGCTTCCATCGAGGGGCGGTACGGGCAAGAGGTTCAGAGCAGCCAGTGCGAGGTTCAACGAGAAAAAAATGCTCAGCATGAATGCGGTCCCATGCCAGAGCCCCTCGCCCGTCGCGGTAGCCACCGCGGAAAATCTGACCGATTCGGGTGCCGTGAACACGCCAGTTGTGAATCCCAGTCGAATCAATGCCCCGGCAATGAGGACGAGGAGCAGGTTGGCTCCAGGTCCCGCCAGAGCCATCCAAGCCGCCCGCTTCGGGTACTGGAGCGCCCATCGTGGATCATAGGGGGCACTCGCGAACCCGAATGGCCAGCCGGAGATGAGGACCGAGATTACCGGAAGGATGACCATCCCGAACGGCTCCCGCTTGATGTGCGGGCGCGGATCCAACGACACCTGCCCACCATGATAGGCGGTGAGATCTCCGCCCAGTTTCGCGGCCCAGGCGTGCGCCGCTTCGTGAACCGTGGTGGAGAAGAGAAAGACGGAGTAGAACACCAGTGAGCTTGCGGGATCGGCCATGGCGCGGAAAGTAGGGGAGTGTAAGGAGTCTGGGAAGCCTACGAAACGGTCATGGTTGAGCGCCGACGCGCTTGAAATTCGTCGTCACCCAAAGGTACAGATCGAGCTCGGCAGCGTGGCGCTGGGCGTCTACCGTGAAATTCACGAAATCCTTCCCTCGGGCTGGGTTCTTCCAAGCTGCCTGGAACGCATCGAACTGAACATGATCCAAGAGCCCATCGAACTGGGTTCCATATCGGAGTCGAAGCTTTCCGCCTTCGAGGCTTACCTGGGCATCGCCAACCATCTCGCTCCGGTAGGTCCCGACATAGGCGCTCAGGGGAAGCGTTGGTTGAGTCCCGGCAAATCGCCTCGCCTCCAGCTGCTGCTCCTGGGCCGCAGCGGCTTGGTTGGACAGGCGGCTTTGCTCCAAGTACCGCGCGCTCCAATCGACCGGAGGGCGGCCCAGATACGCATCGAAAATCCGCAGCATCAGCGCGGCCGGCATTTGATTGCCGTTCAGATTCGACAGCACGACGATCCCTAGCTCCTCCTCCGGCAACAACCCGACCATCGCGCTCATCCCGTCGATCCCGCCGCCATGTTGCAGCAGCTTCCGGCCGTGGTAGTCGCTCATGATCCAGCCCATGCCATAGGCCATGAAGCTGGCATCGGGCGACATGTCCCCCCACGCTCCTTCTCGCCGGATGATCGTTTGTGGCGTTTGCATTTCAGCAATGAAGCCGGTGCTCACGAGTCGCCGGCCCTGAAACGCACCGTGGCTCAGCTGAAATCGCAACCACGAGCTCATGTCGCGCGCACTCGAGTTGATGCCGCCCGCCGCCGCCGTATTGTCCATGTTGCGCCACGGTATGACGCGAGGCACGCCATCCGTTGGGTCGTGCGGGGACGCGATGTTCCCACCAACCGGTAGATCACGAATGGTGGTTGTCGACGCGAACATCTGGAGTGGCCCGAGAATTCGCTCGTGAATGACCTGGTCCCAGCTCTTGGCCGCGGCTGCAGCCAGCACCTGTCCGGCGGCGATGAACATCACGTTGGAATAGTCAAACCGCGATCGGAAGCTCCAGGTCGGCGCGAGGAAGCGGACCCGCCGGACGATTTCATCGCGATCGAACTCCCCGCTTGCCCACAGCAGATCACCTCCAGACACGCCAGTACGGTGAGTGACCAGATCCCGCACGGTCGTCTCCCGATTGGCGTACGGATCAAACATCTGGAAGGTGGGAAGGTATTTGGTTGCCGGGTCATCGAACCGCAGTTTGTTTTCGTCGACAAGCATTCCAAGCGCGGTCACGGTAAACGCCTTGGTGGCCGACCCTATTGCGAACAAGGTGCCTTCGTTCACTCGGTCCGGCTTGTCGAGTTCACGAACACCGTACCCCTTGGCCAACACCACCTGATCGCCCTTCACGATTGCGAGTGCGAGGCCGGGAACCTTCCACTCCGCCATGGCGTGTTCGACGTAAGCGTCCAATCCCTGCAGAGCGGCTGGTATCTGCTGGCCTGAAAGGGTCGCGCCACGCCAACTCACGGCGCTGAGGAGAGTGGAGAGGGCAGCAACTCTCCGGGCTCGGGAAATCAAACCTTCACGTCCTGATCGCATCCATCCTCCAGCCCAGTGTCATGGTGCCGCGGCCCGCTCGAGCGCGCGCTTCCGAGCCAAATACACTGGGAGTCCCAACAGCACGAGGACGAGTCCCGGCAACGTGTAGGCCGGGCGGAGTAACACCAGATCGAGACCGACCGCCGCCGTCGCCAGAGTGTAGAGGGCAGGCACCACTGGATAGCCCCAAACCCGGACCGGCCGTTCGAGGTCCGGTTGACGGAATCGGAGCACGAAAAGGGCGATCGGAGTCAGGACGTAAAAAATAAGAGAGGCCGCCAGCGTGAAGTCCACGAGCTGCGCAAACGTCCCGGAAAGACAGAGCACGGCAATCCACAGGCCTTGAATAGTCAGCGCCACCGCGGGCGTCCGATAACGCGGGTGCAACGTGCCGGCCGACTTGAGGAAAAGACCATCCTGTGCCATGGCATAGAATACCCGCGCACCACCCAGAAGAAGCCCCAGGTTCATTCCGAAGGAGGCGATCATAATGGCTCCCGCCATCGCCTTCCCACCCATCGGGCCGAACATCCCCTCCATCACCGTGGAGGCGACTCGGTCCTGGGTCGCCCCCGCGATGGCGGCGCTTGGAAGCACACTGAAGTACGCGGTGTTGAGCAGGAGGAACAACACCGCGATGAGCGAGGTCCCGACGACCAAGGCAAACGGAAGGTCTCTTTTTCCGTTCTTGAGCTCGGATCCGGCAAAACAGATCGCGTACCACCCATCCATGGTGAACAGTGGGCCAACCATGGCGGCACCAAAAGCGGACAGAGAGACCTGATGGAGGTCGGCGGGCCAGAAAGCGGGACCGAAGTTTACCGTGATTGCCGACGGATTTTTCCCCATCGTAAGGCCGAGAACAATGAGCGCGATGACGGCGCCGATTTTGATCAGCGTGAAAGCAGCCTGAATCGCGGCAGCCGTTTTGACCCCGCGGATGTTGATCCAGGTCAATACCGCGATGGTCAGGACCGCCAGGATTCGTTGGGGCGAAATCCCGATGCTAATGGGCCCGCTCGGCAAAATTACGGTACTGCCCAGGAACACCTCGGCGGAGAGCCCGGGGAAAATCACTGCGGCGTAGCGAGCGAACCCCACGGCGACGGCCGCGGTGCCTCCGGTCCAAACGACCGCGAGCAAGGTCCATCCGTAGAGAAAACCAACCACGGGCGCGCAACCCTCTCGAAGGTAGATGTAGAGCCCGCCGGCCCGGGGATACATTCCCCCCAGCTCAGCGTAGGTGAGGCCTCCCATGATCAGGATCAGGCCGGCAAGGGCCCAAGCCAGCAACACTAGGCCAGGGAAGTGCACCTGTCGGACCATGTCCGCCGACACAATGAACACGCCGGTCCCGATCATCGATCCCATCACCATCGCCACCGCTTGGTAGCGAGTGATCGCTTGGACGAAACCGGACGGGTGCGGGTCCAACTCGGTCATTCCGGCGCCTTTCCGTCAAAGACTCAATAGCTTCGCGGGCGATTCCCTTTCCCGCCGGGTCGCCCACCTCGGTGGTCGCGCCCCCCGCCCGGCCCACGCGCCTCGCTCGGTTTCTGAGTTGGACGAGGGGTCGATTGGCGGGCGGGCGCCTCTCCCTGTGCCGCGCGACGCACCTCCTTGGCCTTGGCCCTTGCCCGATCCTCGGCCTTCTTAGCCCGGATCGCAGCGATCCGCTCGGCCAATGGCACTTCCAATCGACCTTCAGGTCGAGCCTGGTAGTCAAAATCGGGGACGGTCACACGGGGAAGGCGCTTCCCAACCGCCCGCTCAATTCCACGCAGCTCACCTTCTTCTTCCGGGGAGACGAACGTAAAGGCATCCCCGGTCGCCTCCGCTCTCGCCGTGCGCCCCACCCGATGGATATAATCGTCGGGGACAGCCGGGACGTCGAAGTTCACGACGTGACCCAATTCTGTGATGTCGATCCCGCGCGCGGCGATGTCCGTGGCGACCAACACGCGATATTTCCCACTCTTGAACCCGGCAAGCGCTTCGGTGCGTTGCGGCTGAGAGCGGTTGCCGTGGATGCGCTCCGCCCGGATTCCTTGTTTGATCAGATATGTGTGAAGCCGATTCGCCCGATGCTTCGTCCGGGTGAACACCAACACGTCCTGCATTTCTCCCCGCTTCAGAAGCTCCACCAGCAGCGCCGATTTCAGTTCTTGGGCCACCGGATACACCGCTTGGGTAATACCGATCGCTGGAGCGGCCTGGCGCTGGAGGCTGATGGTGGCCGGATCGCGCAGCATTTCCCGAGTCAAGAGCGCAATTGGTGGGGGCATCGTCGCGCTGAAGAACAGCGTCTGACGGCGTGCGGGTAGATGGCGTAACACTCGACGAATGTCCGGTAGGAAGCCCATATCGAGCATCCGATCCGCCTCATCGAGCACCAGATACTCGAGCCCCGGCAGTTTCGCATAGGGTGCTTTGAAGTGGTCGAGGAGGCGACCCGGCGTCGCTATCAGGACATCCGCACCACTCCGGAACGCATGCTCCTGGGGTCCCATCCCAACACCACCGTACACCGCAGCCGCGGTGATCGGGGTGTGGACCGCGAGGTCGTTCAGATCCTCGAGAATCTGCGCCGCAAGTTCCCGCGTAGGCGTGAGCACCAGCGCCCGCGTGGTACCGCGGGGCCGGTCGATGAGGTGATGAAGAATCGGGAGCAAGAAGGCCGCGGTCTTACCACTCCCTGTCATGGCGCAGGCGAGGACATCGCGTCCCGCCAAAGCAACCGGGATTGCTTCTGCTTGGATCGGCGTGGGACGCACAAAACCGAGTTCTTTGAGCCCTTTGAGGAGACTCGGATGGAGCTGAAGGGTGCTAAATGGCACTGGGTATCCTTGATCATGCGCATCGCGGCCGGGAACATGCGATGCATGGTAAGAGGCTCAGCCGATGGCACGCCGACTGTTTGAGCGCACCCTGAACCTAGGGGGCGAAATGACCCCACGGCTGCAAGATAGGCGCCCCGGCGTTCAGGAATCAGGTGCACAGGTGCACTCCCGCCTCCCTGCCCAACGTCACCGACCCCCTCCCGGCCTCCTCGCACCGGTTTCCTATCGAACGTTCCACCCGTTGACCGGCCCGCCGTGAAAGAACCTCTCCGGCGTCATGATCCCATTTCGCTTGAACACGGTACCATCCTTCAACACGAATTGGACGTCGCGCAGAGCGTCAATGCTCTGAAGCGGATCACCGCGAACCGCAATGAGGTCGGCCATGAATCCGGGTTTGATTGGTCCCCGTGTGCGCTCGGTTTCACTCACTTTGTAGCCGTTGACCGTCATGGCGCGCAGGATATCGATCGTCGGGATGCCGGCCGCTTTCCAGGTCTCGATGAACTCGATCGCGACCTCGCCCCGCGTCTTCCCGGGCACGTAATAGTCGGCGTCGGTGGAAAAGGTCAGCGGCACCTTGTTGTCGTAGGCGTTCTTCAGACCCGCGACCGTGCGCTGAAATCGCTCCGGTGTGGTGTGCCCGGCCAACGAAACGGGCGTTTCCGTTCCGGCCCGCCAAATACCCTTCTGTGCCATCATTTTATGCATCTCGTCAGTTAGCCCGATGTCGTGCGCAATCGACCAGATTCCCGCCTCGATCGCTCGGCGAGCTCCGTCCACCGTCTGGACGTGGCCTTCCACCTTGAGACCAATCTTTGCGGCCTCATGAACGAACAGCCGGATGTCGTCCGTCGAGTAGCCCCACGGCTTGCAGTCCACACAAATTTTGATGACTTTAGCCCCAAAGAGTGCGTTCTTTCGAACCGCCTTGATGATGTCATCAGGCGTATCGGCATCCAGGTATTCGGGGTAGACAATCTTCTTGTCCACCGCCATTTCAGGCGTTGGCCAAAACTGCCCGCCCATCCCTCCAATGATCAGACCTGAGTTAATGATGGTTGGTCCCGGAATCCATCCCTGCTCGATGGCTTGCCGGAGCGCCACGTCGGCATAGTTCCCATTGTTCCCCATGTCCCGAACGATGGTGAACCCGGCCGACAGCATCTGAATGCCGTTTGACACCGCCTGAATCGCACGGAGTGGCGTCGACTCCATCACATAGGTCAAGTAGTAGTAGTCATTCTCCGGGACTTCCTTATAGGTGATGGCCAGGTGATTGTGGGCGTCGACCAATCCCGGCATCACCGTCAAATCGGACAAATCAATCACCAAAGCCCCTGCCGGAATCGCAACATTCGGCCCGATGGCCTGGAACTTCGTTCCCTCGACGAGAATGATCTGGTTGCGGCTCACGACACCCGATTCAGGATCAAGGAGACGACCGACTCGAATAGCGGTCACCTGTGCCGCACCCGGCATCGCCGCACAGAGGACCAACCCGGCAAACAATTTGATGGTTGTTTTGGTCATAACGTTGGGCATGGCACCGCCTAGTCGTAGGGTATCGAGCTCCAAAAGAGGGCCAGCGGGAGGGACCGCGTGAGATAAGGAGTACAGTGGGGTGGGGCGAGTATATCGTCCAGCGCGCGGAATGTCTATACGGGAAATTGGGAGGGGTGCCTGACTGATGTAATCCGCCCCTATTGTCCCTCCATCCAAAAAACGCGATACTCTACAGCACCTTCCCCTAATTTATTGGAGATCACCCCGTGTCTCGGCTCACCGTTGGCCTCCGGACCGTCCCCCTGCCCGCCCTGTGTGTCGTCGTTCTCGCGACCACTCACCTGAGCGCACAATTCGATCACCTCCACTTCCGAAATATCGGCCCCGCCACGCCCAGCGGACGCATCGATGATTTTGCGGTGCTGGAGCGGAATCCAGCGGTGTTCTACGTCGCGGCCGCAACCGGCGGGCTTTGGAAAACCATGAACGCGGGGACCACCTTTGAATCGGTGTTCGACAAGGAATCCAGCGTTTCGATCGGAGACGTGGCCATCGCACCCAACGAC
Source organism: Gemmatimonadota bacterium (assembly GCA_025358055.1). Lineage (GTDB taxonomy): Bacteria > Gemmatimonadota > Gemmatimonadetes > Gemmatimonadales > GWC2-71-9 > JANYKV01. Next base: position 9,813 of record JANYKV010000105.1, on the reverse strand, counting down.
GCAAACGTCGTCTGGGTCGGCACCGGCGAGAACAACAACCGCCAGTCGTCCTCCTGGGGCGACGGTGTGTACAAGTCGACGGATGGGGGAAAGAGCTGGAAGAACATGGGGCTTCGAGAGACCAAACACATCGCGCGCATTATCGTGGACCCGGTCGACCATGATGTGGTGTACGTCGCGGCCCTGGGAAGCCTGTGGGGCCCCGGTGGTGAACGCGGGATCTACAAGACAGGCGACGGTGGACTCACTTGGAACCGGGTGCTCGACGCGGGCCCGGATGCGGGCGCCACCGAATTGGTAATGGACCCGACCAACAACAAAACCATCTACGCCGCCACCTACCAACGGCGTCGATCGAGTTGGGGCTTCAACGGCGGCGGCCCCGCCAGCGCGATGTACAAGTCCACCGACGCCGGCCGTTCATGGACCAAGTTGACCAAGGGCATCCCCGAGGGCTCACTTGGGCGCATCGGCATCGATGTCTATCGGCGAAATCCGGATATCGTCTACGCTCGAATCGAGCACCCCAAAGAAGGCGGCGTCTATCGTTCCGACGACGGGGGCGCCAGCTGGACCAAGATGAGTTCCCAAAATCCACGACCGATGTACTTCAGCCAAATCCGCATCGACCCGACCAACGATCAGCGGATCTACGTCCTCGGCACGCCTCTGCTCCTGTCGGACGACGGCGGGAAGACGTTCAACTCGGACGCCGCAAAGAGAATCCACGTCGATTTCCACGCCATGTGGATCGATCCAAACAATTCCGATCACCTCATGATTGGCGGGGATGGTGGGGTCGGCGTGTCCCGAGACCGAAGCAAGAGCTACATGTGGTTGCCCAATCTTCCGGTCGGCCAATTCTACCACGTGGGGTTCGACAATCAGACCCCATTCAATGTGTGCGGCGGACTGCAAGACAACAACACGTGGTGCGGGCCGAGTGCAGTCCGATCAAAGGATGGCATCGCGAATGACGATTGGTTCGTCGCCCAAGGAGGGGATGGCTTTGTCGGCGTGATCGACCCCAATGATTCCAAGACCATCTACGCGGAATCCCAAGACGGCTTCGTGGCCAGGGTTGACCGGACTACCAACGAGCGCAAGACAATCCGGCCGGAAGCACCGGAAGGAGAGAAGTCCTACCGCTGGAACTGGGACACCCCGATGATGCTTTCGCCCCACGATGCGGCCACCATCTTCGTGGGAGCGAACAGACTCTTCAAATCCACCGATCGTGGCCAGAGCTGGAAGGTGGTCAGCCCGGATCTGACGACGGCCACGGATCGGGATACCGTCGATCTGATGGGAGCCAAAGGGAAGGACATCAAGATCGCCAAGAACGACGGAATCGAGGCCTATGGTACGCTTTTCACCATCGCGGAATCCCGGCTGAAGAAAGGCGTGTACTACACCGGATCAGATGATGGACAGCTCTACGTCTCCAAGGACGACGGCGGCAGCTGGACGAACCTCAGCTCGAAAGTGCCTGGGGCACCGAAGAATGCCTACGTCTCCAAAGTCGAACCATCGAAATTTGCCGAAGGCACCGTCTACGTCTCGTACGATGGCCACCGGACCAACGACTTTGGAACCTACCTTTACTCGAGCATCGACTACGGTTCGAGCTGGAAGTCGATCGGCGGCGGATTGCGTGGCCAGGTGGTCCGGTCGGTCACCGAGGATCTCAAGAACCCCGACGTGCTCTATGCCGGCACCGAAAGCGGACTCTTCGCGTCGACCGACCGAGGTTCGACCTGGGTTCGAGTCAAGGCCAATTTGCCGACGGTCCCGGTCTACGAGATCACCATACATCCTCGGGACAACGCGATGATCCTTGCGACTCATGGCCGGGTGGTTTGGATCCTCGATGACCTCACTCCCTTCCAAGAATACGCCAAGGCCCAGGCAACCGATGCGTTCGTGTTCCAGGCGACTCCGATCCGGCAACGAAACCCCGCCGAAGACCGCATGAGGGAGTTCGAGGGCGACATGCGGTTCCTTGGGGAGAATCCGGCCGGGGGAGCCACGATCAATTTCCACCTCAAGAAAAAGGCCGACAGTGTTCGAATCGCTATTCGGGACGCATCCGGCGCGGCGGTTCGCGGGTTGGCGGACTCGACCATGAAGCTCAAAACGGAACCGGGAGTCCAGTTCGTAACCTGGGACCTACGCGTCGAACCGGTCCCGCCCACCCCCGGCCAGCGTGGGGGGGGGTTCTTCGGTGGCGGGCTGGAGGGTCCGCTCGTTTTGCCCGGCGACTACACGGCGGTCCTCTGGGTAAATGGCAAAGAGTCGGGCTCCACGACCGTGACGGTCCGGGGCGACCTGGAGCTCACGGTCTCCGCCGCCGATCGGAAGACCCACTTCGAGGTCCTGAAGGACGTTCATACCCTTCACAGCACGATCGTCAAAGTGTCCCAAGGAGCGAAGGAGGCCAATGATGCGCTCACCAAGATCAAGGCCGAGCTCAAGGATTCGGCGGCGGTGCCAGCCTCAATTCGCGCGACGTTGGACTCGCTGATGAAACAGCTCGACTCCATCAAGCCAAAGTTTGGGCTTGGCGGCGATCCGGAGAGCTTCGATTTCTCCGCCTTCAGGAAGAATCTGACTATTCGGACGGGGTTCTTGAAAGGTGCCATTATGGGCTCCACTTCGCTGCCGACGGAATCCCAAATGCAAGAAGTCCAGGCCCTGAAGAAAGCCATCCCAGCGGCGTCCGAAGAAGTGAACGCGCTGATCAACCGCATGCCGGCGTTCTACAAACAGCTGGCCCAGGCAGGGCTCTATCCAGCGGCACCCAAGCCGATCAAGGCGCCATAGACCCCACGCCCAGGACCGGATCGCGCTGAGCTCAGGAAAGTCAGCAGAAACCAAAGGCCGTTGTCCCGATCCTCCGGGCGGCGGCCTTTGCTTCGCTCTCGAAGCGCCATTTCCAAGACGCTTCCTGCTCCCCCCGCGCCGGTGTACGATTCGCCGATGTCCGACATCCCCTCGGCGACCGCCGAACTGGCGCCACCCACACCTCGGTTTTGGTCGAATGTGCGCGCGGCTCTTCGCGGTGCCCGCTATGACTACACCGAAGGCACCGTCGGGCGAGCGATCCTTTTGCTCGCCATCCCCATGGTGCTCGAGATGGTCATGGAGTCCGTGTTCGCCGTCGTCGACGTCTTTTTTGTCTCGAGGCTCGGTAAGGAAGCTATCGCGACCGTGGGCCTGACGGAATCAATGATGGCGTTGGTGTACACCGTGGCAATGGGTCTGAGCATTGGCGTGAGCGCCACCATCGCGCGCCGAATTGGCGAAAAAGATCCGGAACGCGCCGCCATCGCAGCGGTCCAAGGCATCCTTCTCGGCCTGCTGCTTGGCCTGTTCCTCGGTCTTGCTGGCGCGACCCTCGCACCCCGCCTCCTATCGATGATGGGCGCGGAGCCAGCCGTAATCGCCCAAGGCGCCGGATTCACCCGGGTCATGCTCGGCGGATGCACCGGGGTCATGCTGCTTTTTCTCATCAATGCAATTTTCCGTGGCGCCGGTGACGCCGCCATCGCCATGCGCGTGCTATGGATCGCCAACTGGATCAACATCATTCTCGGCCCGATCCTGATCTTCGGATTGTTCGGATTCCCCCGCCTGGGAGTCATCGGCGCGGCTATCGGCACTACCATCGGACGCTGTACTGGCGTGCTGATTCAGCTCTACGCGCTGTCCCGGCGGGGTGGCCGCATCGCGATCCATAGACGCCACCTTCGCGCAGTACCCGCTCTCATGCTGCAACTACTGAGGCTATCGCTGAATGGCATGTTCCAGGTGTTCGTCTCGACCGCGAGCTGGGTTGGACTCACCAAGATTCTCGCATCGTTCGGCAGCGCGGCTCTTGCCGGCTATACCATTGCGATTCGACTCATCCTGTTTGCAATCCTCCCCGCCTGGGGACTGAGTAACGCCGCCGCAACGATGGTGGGACAAGGGCTGGGTGCGGGAAAACCGGCACGCGCGGAAGAGTCAGTATGGCGGGCCGGATTGTACAACTTGGTCTTCCTTGGAGGCGTTGGATCTCTGTTCCTGATCTTCGCGCCATGGTTGGTGGGATGGTTCACGAAAGACCCCGAGGTGGCACCCTTTGCCGTGGCGTGCCTTCGAATCGTGAGCGTCGGCTTCCCCCTGTATGCCTATGGCATGGTGCTCACAAACTCCTTCAACGGCGCCGGTGATACCTGGACCCCAACAGTGATCAATATTTTCTGTTTCTTGCTTTGGCAAATTCCACTGGCCTGGGGACTTGCGAAATACACGCCGCTCGGACCCAAAGGCGTTTTCATCGCGATTACCGTGGCATTTTCGACCGTCGCGGTAGTGAGCGGCGTGATTTTCAGGCGAGGACGGTGGAAGGCGACACGCATCTGATCTCTAAACCGGAGTCGCTCCCGACAAAAAGCGACCGGACCCGGTGGCCGAACCGGTCCGACCCCTTAGACTCGGGCCGTCACACCTTCCAGGTGGGGCCGCTTTCGGAATTCGAAACAACCCGCCTTCAGCGTCTCGAAGTCGCGAGGTCCACGAATGCGAGTCAGACGATCACCCGACAGGTTCACGCGCCGCTCCGTGACGCCCGGAAACAAAGGAATGACGTCATACCAAATGCTCGCGTTCAAATGGGGATACCTCACCTTGAACTCGGGCTTGAGCCGGGCCTGAACGTCCGAGATGGCCATGCCAGAACCTTTCGTGGGACAATGCGTCATCGCGTTGGAGGGGGTATACTGCCATGGTCTGTTTCGCCGGAATCGGGCCAGAGGTCCGGGACCCCACACCGATCACGCAAGTCCTTGCGCCACAAGCGCGGTGTAGGAGAATCAGACACTGTACAAATTCGAACTCGGTTGCACTCCGCCTGAAATCCCTGCAGGGTACAATCGCTGGTTCTTTTCAAGGAAGGCCCCCAGAATTTCTCCCATCTCTGTCCCTGCCCCCAACCCGGATTCATCGAATGACGACGAGACGAGCCCATCGACGGGCGGCATGTTGGAGCTTCCTGATGATTGTCGGTTGCGCAAAGCCCACCGGAACTCTCGTTCCGAATCCGGATGCCCCGGACGACGTTCACCTCACGATTCTCCAACTCAACGACGTCTATGAGGTGACCCCAGTCGAAGGCGGAAAAGTGGGAGGCGTGGCCCGGGTTGCCACCCTCGCTCAGCGCTTGAGGCGCACCAACCCCAACCTTTGGATTGTGCTCGCCGGAGACTTTCTTAGTCCGTCGGCGATCGGCACCGCAATGGTCGACGGTGAACCGCTTGCGGGACGACAAATGGTGGCGGCCCTGAACGCCGTTGGCCTTGACCTTGTGACCTTCGGAAACCACGAATTCGACATCTCCAAGACCGCTTTCGATCGACGGGTCGCGGAATCTCGCTTTTCGTATGTCTCCAGTAATGTGTTCGATAGCGCGGGCCATGCGTTTCCTGGAGTCTCGACGCACCGCATTCTCACGATAAGCAATCGATCCGGCCGACGGTTCCGGGTCGGAGTGGTTGCGGCGACCATCGACGTGAATCGCCAGCCCTGGGTTCGCTACACACCATTCATCGCAGCCATCCAGCATGAAATCCAACTCCTTCGAGACAGCGCGGATGTCTTCATCGCGCTGACACATTTGACCATCACGCAGGACCAGATGTTGGCGGAAGCAGTTCCCGAACTGGCGTTGATCCTGGGCGGCCACGAGCACGAGAATGTGCTCCTCCGCCGCGGGAGTCGGCTTACCCCGATTGTGAAGGCCGATGCAAACGCCCGCACCGTAGCGGTTATCGACCTCCGCTATGCGACCCTCTCGCATCGCACTACGATCTCGACCGCGCTCCTCCCGGTGACCGACTCGGTCCCGGAAGATCCCATCGTGGCCGGCGAGGTAACACGGTGGGTGAACCGCGCCTTCGCGAGTTTTCGCGCCAGTGGCTTCGAGCCAACTGAGACTGTAGCAATCCTGCCGATTCCTCTCGATGGTCGAGAGGCCAGTATTCGCAACCATTCGACCGCCCTGACCGATCTCATTGCCACCGCAATGCTCCACGAGGTGCCAGATGCCGAGATCGCATTGTTCAACGCAGGTTCCATCCGGATCGACGACCAGCTTCCGCCATCCGCCATTACCCAGTACGACGTTATCCGAGTATTGCCGTTTGGTGGGAATGTTGTATCCGTCGAGATGAAAGGCAGCTTGCTACGTCGGGTGTTGGACCAGGGTGAAGCGAACCGGGGCTCGGGAGGCTTTCTGCAGCATAGGAACATTGGAACCGATCCAGCGACCGGTTGGAAGGTGGGAACGGTTATACTCGATCCGATGCGGACCTATCGGGTCGCCATCATCGATTTCCTCCTCACTGGCGTGGAGCAAAAACTCGGGTTCCTCAAGCGCGGCGACCCGGACCTTCGGGTGATTGGAGAGTTTAGAGACATCCGCCTGGCCGCAATGGCAGAGCTGCGTCGAGCCTATCCACCACGACCATGATGGGTCGAGACTAACTCGGAGACCATCACTTGCCGAGACCTGCGGGAGCCCTCACTCGACCGACCGCTCCCGCCAGAGCAACCAAGGCCAGCACGTAGGGAAGCATTAGAAACAGTTGGTACGGCACCGCCAGACCCAGGGCTTGAAACAGAAACTGGAGTGCGGTCGCCACGCCGAAGAGCAACGACGCGATCAGCACCCCCACCGGATGCCACCGACCTAATACAACGATCGCAATCGCAATGAAGCCCCGCCCTGCAGTCATTCGCTCCGCGAAGGTACCCACCTGAGCAAGAACGAGGGTGGCACCTGCCAATCCGGCAAACCCTCCACCAATCACGGTGACGAAGAGTTGAAGCCCCCGCGTTCGAATGCCCGCCGCCCTCGCGGCCTCCGACGATTCGCCGGTCGCACGGACTGAGAGACCCCAATGCGTCCGGAAAAGCATCCACCACGTCACCGGGATCGCGAGAAAGGCGAAATAAGTCAGCAACGGTTGAGTGAATAGCGCAGGCCCGAGAACGGGCAGGTCGTGCAGGGCAGGTACCGGAAGCGAAGCAAAAGTCGGAATAGAGAGCCCGGGCCCGGCCGCGCCAAACGTTTGGCGATACGCGGTTCCCGTCAGGCCGACCACACCCAGCGTAATCGCAGTTCCACAGATGATCTGGTCCACCTTCGCGATCACCACGAACGCACCGAACACCAAGGCAATGCACATCCCGGCAACCATACCCAGTATCACCCCACCCCAGACTCCAAACGACATCGCCCCCAGTGCCGAAGCGAGTGCGCCTCCGAGCATGGCACCCTCAACGCCGAGATTGATGACCCCGGCGCGCTCGGTGAGCATCTCACCGGTCGCAGCGAGCAACAGTGGGGTCCCCACTCGCACGGCGGAGGCTAGAAAGCCACCGACCAGCAGCGACGTCCCTGTTGCCCAGCTCACGCGACCGATTCCTCGACTGGAACAACTCGCATCAGCCAATATCTGCGGGCTAGGACATCGGCCAACAGCACAACGAGGATGATCACGGCCTCCACCACATAGACCGAGACTGCGGGAATGCCAGCGTCTCGCTGCATCGCACCGGCACCAGCCTCGAGGGCGCCGAAGAGCAGACCGGTGACCACAATGGCACCGGGCTGGAGGCGAGCCAGCAATGCAACGGCAATCGCGGTGAATCCGTATCCGGGCGAGAGATTCTGAAACAACGCGTAGGTGACGCCGGAGACCTCGACTCCACCAGAGAGCCCCGCGAGAACGCCCGACCACAGCAACGCTCCCACCACGATGCGGGGCACGTTGATGCGTCCGCTGACCTGGGCGGCCCGCGGACTCAAGCCCACTGCCCGGAGTCGAAATCCCCAGAGGGTACGACTGAACACCCACCAGCACACCGCGCCAGCGCTTGCAGCAAGCAAGAACCCAATATGGAGTCTGGTTCCCGGAAGCACTGGAAGGCGCGCGGATTGAAGCAAGGGGTCGCTTTGCGGATACGTATGTCTGGCCTCTTGGAGTGGCCCTTGGACCATCAGGCTCACGAACTGCTCCGCCACGAAATTGAGGAGCAAAGTCGAGATGACTTCAAGGACGCCAAAACGTACCTTGAGCACCACCGGTACGAGGATCCAGAGGACACCGCCGGCCATGGATCCGAGCAAAACGGCCGGTATTGCCAGCGCGGCGGGCCAACCATGCACGTGGGTGCCGATAACCGTCGCGGCGATCGCGCCGACACAAAACTGTCCTTCACCACCGATGTTCAGAGCGCCACCCCGCGCTGCTATTGCGAAGGCGAGACCCAGAAAAATCAATGGCACCGATCGCAACGCCGTCGCAGAAGTGAACGCGTACCACGACCCGAACGCTCCGGACCACAACGCGGCCAGCGCCGGTCCCGGATCAAAGCCGGCAACTCGCAGTCCGAGAGCAAGGAACGCGAGCCCGATGACCAGGGCGATGAGGGTGAGCGCTGCCACCTCCCACCATCGGCCTCTCACCCGACTCCCAACATCAGCTCTCCTACCCTGGCGCGGGTCTCGCCGGGGGACACTGGCGACACCTTCCCGCCTACTACCACCAGAACGCGATTTGCCAGTTCGAGAACCTCATCGAGGTCCGAGGAATGCACCACCACGGCCATCCCCGCCCTTGCGGCCTCGCGCAGCCGCCGGTGCACATCAGCCGCTGCCTGGATATCAAGCCCTCGGGTCGGGTTTTCCGCGACGAGGATGTCCGGTTTGAGTTCGAACGCTCTAGCCATCACGAGTTTTTGTTGGTTTCCGCCGCTCAACGACCGGGCCAGGGCATTGGGCCCTCCGGCCCGCACGCCGAATTGCAGGAGCAGTTCCGCCGTGCGGCGCCGGACCGCTGCCCAATCCAGACGCCAACCATGAACCCACGGGGCCCGAGGTCCAAAGGCTAGAGCCAGGTTCTCGGCCAATGAAAGATCAAGAATTAACCCTTCTGTCGTCCGGTCCTCGGGCACAAATGCGGCGGTGCCGCGGACCACAATATCATCCCGCGCGTGTCCCATCCGTCCTGCAATGGCGCGAAGAATGTCCCGTTGCCCATTCCCCTCGACGGCGGCGACACCAACTATCTCGCCACCCCGAAGCTCAAACCCCGGCCCTTGCACCAACACCGGACCGGGAGGGGAATCCGACACATGGACGCCAACCGGCGCCTCATCGGGGGGCCTGGCCGTAGAAGCAGCACTCCCAATCATGTACCCGGCCAACGTCGGTTTCGTCTGACTCGCCAGCGGACCATCGAAGGTGACGGAGCCTCGCCGGAGCACCGTAACGCTGCCTGCCGCAGCAAAGACTTCATCGAGCTTGTGAGTGATGAGGACCACCGATCCGCCGCCACTCGCAAACCGCCGCACTAGGGAGAGAAGGTCATCAACCTCTGGGGGAGCGAGGACCGCAGTGGGCTCGTCGAGCAAGAGAATCGTGGCGCCGGTGGCCATGGCTTTCATGATCTCCAGCCGCTGTTTCATCGCGACGGAGAGGTCCTCGACGCGGGCATCGCGCGGCAGGGTCAGGTCAAACTGCTGCAGCACTGATTCGATTGTTCGCTCGCCACGCAGCTTTGTGCGGGCCGAGGCAACTGGTCCGACGGCGAGCTGGATGTTCTCCCAGACCGTCAACGCGGCGACCGAAGTAAAGTGCTGCAGCAGTTTGACCTGACCCTGCCGCGCGATGCCCGCGTCGAGGACCTCTCCGTCGCGATGAAACAGCGGCTGGAGATCATGAAAGCCATGGCCACCGGCGCCACGATTCTCTTGCTCGACGAGCCC
>JANYKV010000077.1 GCA_025358055.1 Gemmatimonadota bacterium | reverse complement strand
TCCACACATGGCCATCAAAGATCGACGGGTCGATCACGGGATCGGCGCGCATATCCCGATACACCTCACGCATCACCTCGGTTCCGTCCCGGATGAAGATTACCTCGGGGGCAATCCATCCGTGGCCGAGTGCTTCGTACTTGTTGAATTGGAACTCGAGAGTCCCGCCGCTCGGTCCGGGTTCGATCAGGCGGACGAACAGCATGCGCTCGGCGTCGACCCAGAATTGCGAAGCTTTCATATCACCCGCGGCAGCCCCGACCACGTACACCGGTCGTCCTTGCCAGAGGTCTTTGCGGAATTTGGCGAGATTGAACTTGCCTTTGGCGAGCAGTGCGATGGTCCGTTCGGGGGGTTGGCCATAGACGTCAAAGCCAAGTACGAGCAGCCAATTGACGTCTGCGGTCGGGGCCGCCGGCTTTCGGCTTTGGAAGCGGAATAGCGAGTCCCCGTTGTAGAGACCGCCGTTGCCACTATCCACCGGCGCCCGGTCGATTCTGAGTTTGCCAGGAATCGAGGCGGCTTCCCACCATTCACCCTCAGGCTGCCCCTGACGGATGACCCGCTGCACGAACGAGAGTGTTTTATACCACTTCCCGGCGTAGCGTGCGTGCATGGCCGCGACTACCCCCTCTCCGGTCGTCGGCTCCTGTACCCAGGCCGGGCGAGCGTACGCCGCCGGATTGAAGAGGCGCGGTTCGAAAGGGCCGCCGATCCGAATATCGGTATACTCTTCCATTCCATCGACCTTGCCGTCGCGCAGGAACAGGACTTCGGCCGCGATCCAACCCCCACCGATTTTCTCGTATCGGTTGAACTGGGTCTCCCGCACCGAAGCGTCCGGTCCCGCTTGGAGCATCCGGACGAAGAGGAGGTTCTCCTGGTCGACCCAAAATTGCGGTGTCGTGTTGTCACCCACGTTGGCACCTACGACATACACGGGCTTTCCTTGCCAGGTGTCCGGACGAATCTTGGCGAGATCAATCTTTAGTTTCCTGAGCTTTCCGATGGTCTGATCCGCGGGTGCCGCATAAACATCGAACCCCAGAACCAGCAATGGGTGAATCATGGACTGTGAATTCTTGATGGCCCCATGCGTGAGTTGATATAGGGTATCGTTTCGGAACAGGAGCGCATTTCCGCTGTCGATCGGGGCGATGTCGATTCGGAGCATGCCGGGGAGCGTCGCGGCCTCGAACCAGGTTTCGGTGGGTTGACCAGGGTGGGAGGTGCGCTGGACAAAGGACAGCGTCTGATACCACTTCCCGGCATACCGATCGTGCATTTCCCGGATGAGGGCCGCGCCGTCCTTGGGTGCAGCGGGGATCGGGAGCGCCGTCGATGCCAAAAGAGCGAGAGTCAGGATGTTCATGGCCAGTCCTTCCGAAGCCAGGGAATACAGCGAACGCGGCGTCAATTTCGACCTGAGAGAATACCCTAGGTTCCGGCCGAGCGGAATCCGCGATAGGTTAGAGGCATGAACCCTCCTTCCGATAAGTCGCGTGGGGTTGCCCTCGCCTATGCGATCATGCTTGGGCCATTCGGCGCCCATCGCTTTTATGCTGGAAAAATCGGTACCGGCGTTCTCATGGCCTGCACCCTGGGTGGGATGGGTCTTTGGTACCTCTATGATGTGATTCTGGTGGCGAGCGGGGGCTTCACCGACGTGGAAGGCCGGAGAATCTCCCAATGGGACGCCGAGGAAAGTCATCACGCCAGTGTCGGCGGAGCGTCCCAAGAGGTTTTGGACGAACTTTATGCCCTCCGGACCGAGGTCAACGAATTGGCGGAGCGCCTAGACTTCACCGAGCGGCTTCTCGCAGATCCCAACCGGCACGGGAGAGAATCGCCGCCGAACCCTTAGACCGGCTCCTCGACATTGATCTCCATTCCCACCGCAATCCGACCTCGGCCCTCGTGGATCAGGTTCTGCCCGAAAGCAACGCCATCGTCGATCTTACGGTAGGTAGCCAAGGTTCTGAGCGGCTCCTGTCCCCGCTCGGCAGTGGTCTGGTTGGTGGTGGTCACGACGCAGCGAACACAGGGCTTCACCACGCGATAGAGCAACCCGCCAATCCGAATCCGGCGCCAGTGATCCTCCTCGAACGGAGCGGTGTCGCGGACGACGACATTGGGTCGAAAGCGGTTCATTGGGAGAGGAGCTGGCAATCGTCGGTTCAGGTCTTCCAGTGAGGCTTCAGAAGTGAGGAGTAGCGGGTATCCATCCGCGAAACTCACCCGCTCGGATGTTGGGCTATACGCCGGATCAACCCGGCGATCGGCGTCGTCGGGCATGTGCGCTAGGCGGCAGGGATGCTTCAGGAACTCGCCGAACCACCGCGCCGCGGCGTCACCCACATCGATCGCATCGCAGGTGTCGCGCCAGATTTTCACCCGAATTCGGCCCCCGGTGGCGGGGATTCGGCCAACCTCGAGGTCAGGCATGCCGGGGGCGCGGAGGATGAGCCCGCCCGATTCTGGGCTGACTCGCACCAAGCAGAGTCGAGGCAATTCGCGCTGGGTGATGGCAACGCCGTCTCGGGTGATCAGCATCCAGCGACGGTCTCCGGCCAGGCCAAAATCATCGAGGTCTGCGGATGTGATCGAGAGCCCGGCGGCCGCTTTGAGTGGGTAGACGTGCAGCGCACAAACGGACGCGTGTGTCATTGGGCTGACTTTGAGTTCTGCTGGTAGAAGTTAGGCCGCCAACGATGCATGAGCCGTTCGGGGTTCTCGATTGGAGTAAACCCGAACTTGGCATAGATCGCGTGCGCATCGCGAGTAGCCAGGAGCCAACGGCGGAGTCCCTGTAGCTCGGGATGGCCGGTGATGACCTCCACAAGCAAGTGTCCGAGTCCCAGCCTGCGGTGGCTCTCGAGTACGAAGACGTCACCGAGGTAGGCGAAAGTCGCTCGATCGGAAATCACCCGGGCAAAGCCGACCAGGCGGCCGGTAGGACCATGGTACAGTCCAAAAGGCAGCGAGCCCGCAATGGAGCGGGCGACGAGATCCCGCGATATCCCAGTCGCCCAATAGGAAGAGGTGAGGAAGCTGTGAATCTCGTCGAGATCCAGTCGCCCCGGATCACAGCTGATGGTATAGTCACCTCGAGTCCACGCGTCCGCCATTCTTCGGGTGGAGGGTAGACGGATTCGCTGGCTGGTGCAAGCTTACTCCCGGTCGTTCCCAGGTTCGAGGACCCACCTTCGCCAATGGAAACCCTATGCGTGCTCGTCATCTTCTCCTCGCATTGACTCTCCTTGTGCATTCCCGGCCGGCACCGGCCCAACAGGAGGAGTCGAAGGTACTGCAGGTGGTCCGTCGGGTGTTCGACGGCATGCGACAGCGGGATACGGCGCTGATGCGATCGACGTTTGATGCGAACGCTCGAATGATCAACACGGGCGGTCCGAATGGCGCCAGCGCGATGTCGCCCAACGCTTGGATCGAGGCCGTCGGCAAAGGCAAAGGTGACGCCTGGGACGAACGGGTCATGGCGCCGCTGGTGCGGATCGACGGCCCGCTGGCGGTCGTGTGGACCAAATACGAATTTTGGTTAGGCGCGAAGTTCAGTCACTGCGGTATCGATCACTTCCTGATGGTGAAGGCCGGAGCAGATTGGAAGATCATGGAATTGGCCGATACGGAGCGGAAACAAGGCTGCGCGGCCCACTGAACCCGCGCTCGGTGGGCTCGAGACACTCCAAGGCGGAGCGAGAATGACTTTTTCGAATCCAATGGGTCAAGCGAAAGATGCCGGAGCTGCCTACACCGCCGGCCTGCTTTCTCTACTCGGCTCAGCTGATCCATTTGCAGTTCAAGCCGCATTGGTGTCGGCGGTGGAGCAGCTCGTCGAGGGCCTGACCAAGGGGGAGCTGGTTCAACCGGAGCAGCCCGGCAAGTGGTCGATGATGCAGGTGTTGGGGCACCTCGTCGACACGGAGGTGGTGTACGCCTATCGAGTCCGAATGATCCTTTCCCACGATCGCCCCGACATTCCAGGCTACGACCAAGACCGATGGGCGGAACAGCTTCGCTATCGCGAAGCGAACCTGCCCGATGTGCTCAACGAGCTACGGGTACTGCGCAATCGCAATTTGAGGCTGCTCCGTTTGCTCTCGGATGCGGAGTTGGACCGGTATGGTATGCACAGCGAGCGCGGCCCTGAAAGCGTGCGTCGTATCGTTTCCCTGATCGCGGCCCACGATTTGGTCCATCGGCGTCAACTTCAGCGGATCCGCGATCTGCTGAAGGGCAACGCGGTGGGGGATTGAAGGGCCGTGCCAAATGATTTCGTCACCATCCGACTCGAAGCGCTAAGCGTCCCGTAACGGCATCGCTCGGAGCGGCATACACCTCGGCCGATACCCCAAACCGGTTGGCCA
>JANYKV010000032.1 GCA_025358055.1 Gemmatimonadota bacterium | reverse complement strand
CACAAACGGAACCCCGATTTGTTTGAACTCACCCGGGCGCGCGCCGCCGCGCTCGAAGGCGACCTCGCCGCGGTGCTCTCGATCAAGGCCAAGCTGACCAGTGGTTATCACCGAGACTTTCAGTTTCTCAAGGAGCCGTTGATGCGGGGGCTTCGTCGCACCCGTGAGATGCTGGTCATGATGACGGCCGCCGTGCCCAAACTCGTGGTGCAGCGCGAGTACTCCGCGGGATTGTTGCGAGGGGACATATTGGCCACCGACGAAGTAATGCGGCGCGTGGAGGCCGGCGTATCGTTCCGGACGGCCTACCGCGCGGTGGCAGCGGAGTTGAAACGAGGGGTCGCATTCCCCATACCGAGCGCCGCGGAACTACGGCGGCGTCGGAAGAGTGTGGGTGGCCTGGGCGCACTCGGTCTCGCGGTCGTACGATCCCGAGCCCGCCAGAGTGCCCGGTGGGCGCACCGCGAGCGCGCCCGATTCGCGCACTCGATCGGGGCTCTCACGGGAGCGCGATGATGAAGAATGACAGGCGGAAGCGTCATCTCAAGATTCTGGAATTGATCAGCACCCACTCCGTTCGCACCCAGGGTGAGCTGGCCGACGCATTAGCCGGCGAAGGTTGGGATGTCACCCAGTCGTCGGTGAGCCGCGACATCTCGGCCCTGCATCTGGCGAAAGTGGATGGGGCGTACCAACGACGCGTGGGTGCTATCGCCCGGCATCAGGGTCCGGACGAACAGAGAATTGCCGAGGGCGTATTGACGGTGGAGGCGGCCGGCGATGCGCTGCTCGTGCTGCACACGCCGCCGGGCGAAGCGAATCGCGTTGGCGTCGCGCTGGACCGTCTCGCGTGGCCGGAAGTGGCCGGAAATATTTCGGGTGACGATACGATCTTTGTCGCCGTGCGAGACCGCGCGGCGCAAGGTCGGGTGCTCCGCGCCTTGCGCCGCTTGGCGCCCAATGGCTAGGGGTCGCCGCTAAAAGATTGTGTAAATGAAGGGCGCCAAGACCGAGCCCTTCGCAAATACCAGCAGCGTGCCGATCAAGAGCATCACCACGATGAGCGGTAGCAACCACCACTTCTTCCGCGCCCGCATGAAACCCCATAGTTCTCGCACGACACTTGAGTTCGCCATATGCGCTCCTCGTCCTATTTATCGATGCGACCAGTATTCCGGCCGCGGGGTCCATCAATACTGTTGTCGGAGGCTTTCTTTCGGTTTTGCGGGCCCGCGGGCTACCCAATACGATCCATTCACCGGCTTCCGGACCAACGAGTTTCGTCCGAACAACCGCATCAAGAGCCCGGTTGGAGTGAGCACCACGAAGTACACGACCCCCATGAAAACCGGAGTGGTCACCTTGGACAGCACCTCGGCCAATTTCATCCAGGCGGCGTGGATCGGGGAGAGGGCCTGCGGGGCGATCAAGCCACCTAACACGAGCAGGCCGCCGAGCCCGCCCATGATTTGGGGCGGCAGGACGTGGCCGCGAAGATACGAAATCGTTCCGAAAACGAGGAACGCGCCGCCGACGACCAGGCCAAACTTCCGGCCCTCCGCCGCGCTCAGTCGAGCTGGAACTCGGTCCGCCAATCTCCACTCTCCTTCCATGCAGGCTGTTCCTCCTTGTTGAGGAGGAACGGGTACAATACCAGGTGATCGATGTGGGTCCGCATGAAGCATTGGTAGGCGTCGGCCGGGGTGCAGACGATCGGTTCCCCACGCACGTTGAACGATGTGTTCACGATGACGCCAAAGCCAGTCTTCTTTTCAAACGCCGCGATCAGATCGTAGTAGTGCGGGTTGGTCTCCCGGGACACGGTCTGCACGCGCGCGGAGTAGTCGATGTGCGTGATGGCCGGCATATCGGACCGGACAACGTTCAACTGGTCGATTCCCCAGAGCGAGCGTTGTTCCGTGCTCATCGGGATCTGACGGCTCTTCTTGACCGGCGCGACCAAGAGCATATACGGGGAGTCGCAATCCATCTCGAAGTAGTCGCCCACGCGTTCTCGAAGTACGCTGGGCGCAAAGGGCCGGAACCCCTCACGGAATTTGATCTTGATGTTCATGTCCGCCTGCATCTTCGGGCTGCGCGGATCGCCGATGATGCTGCGCGAACCCAGGGCGCGCGGTCCGAACTCCATGCGGCCGTCGAACCACCCGATAATTTTTTCTTGGGCCAGGAGGTCCGCGCATGCCATAAACAACGCGTCGCCCTCGAGGCGGTGATATGGGGCGCCCTGTTGCTTGAGAAACGCCTCAATCTGTTCGGGGGAAAATTTCGGTCCGAGATAGGCACCCTGCATTCCGTCGCCCGGGGCGGCGGGGGTTCTGGGCGCTCCCTTATAGCGATACCACGCCAACTGGGCCGCACCGAGCGCCCCACCTGCATCCCCCGCGGCCGGCTGAATCCAGAGCTTCTTGAAGGGACCCTCGCGGAGGAGCCGACCATTGCCGACGCAATTCAGTGCTACCCCGCCCGCCAAACAGAGATTGTCGAGCCCGGTCTCCCGGTGAAGGGTTCGCGCCATGCGGAGCATAATCTCCTCGCAGACCACTTGAACCGACCGCGCGAGATCCATTTCCTTCTGGGTCAGATTGGTCTCTGGCTTCCGGGGCGGGCCGCCAAAGAGTTCGTGGAAGGCCCCGCTGGTCATGGTGAGGCCACTCAGATAGTTGAAGTACTTCTGGTTCAGACGGAACGACCCGTCTTCCTTGAGGTCGATCAGTTCGCGATAGATCAGGTCTACGTATTTCGGATTCCCGTAGGGCGCAAGGCCCATCACCTTGTATTCACCGGAGTTCACTTTGAATCCGGTGTAATAGGTGAAGGCCGAATACAACAGACCGACGGAGTCCGGCCAGTTCAATTCCTTGAGCAGCTGCAAGTCGTTCCCGCGGCCGACGCCCATCGAGGCGGTCGCCCACTCGCCCACGCCGTCGATGGTGAGGATGGCCGCATCCTTGAACGGAGAAGGAAAGAACGCGCTCGCGGCGTGGGACTCGTGGTGCTCCGTGTACAGGACTTCACCTTGGTAGGCGAGGGGTTCGCGGATCTGTCGGTCGAGGTACAGCTTGTCCTTGATCCAGAGTGGTCCGGCTTTCAGAAATGAGCCAAATCCGCGAGGGGCTACACCGAGGTAGGTCTCGAGAATTCGCTCGAATTTGAGCAGGGGCTTGTCATAGAACGCCACCACGTCCAGATCGCTGGATTGGATGCCCGCGGACTTGAGGCAGTACTCAACCGACCGAATCGGGAATGCCGAGTCGCCCTTGATCCGGGTGAACCTCTCCTCCTGCGCCGCGGCGACGATGTCCGGACCGTGCAGCAGGCACGCCGCGCTATCGTGGTAAAATGCGGAAATCCCGAGGATGTACGGTGGTCGTTCGCGCGTCATGGTTTCCCTAGCGAATAGTGAAAGGCTGCCCTCTCGATCCGCAAGATCGGCGCCACGGCCCAACCAAGCTAAATCATTGCCCGGTAGAAATTTATACCGCTTGGCCCACCTTTCGTATCCGGCGAACTGTTGCAAAGATCCCACATTGGGTCTGAGCGCTTGACCCACTGCTGCCGGCCATCGATCTTAGAGCCGCGTCTTCGACCCGCCGGGGGTATTCCGTGCCGGTCCCGGCCGCCTCAGGCGACATTACTCCTGACCACCAACCCAGACGCCGATGACAAACGGTACCAAGCCGAGTCGAACGTTGCGCTTTCTCGCCGGCGTCCGCGATTTCTGGTTGATTCTAGGGATCGCCCTCGTGGTACTCTTCGCCCTCGAGGGGATCTATCGCGCACAGCAGGCGATCCGGGTTCGGCTCGGAGCGAAGCCCGACTCGAGCGCGTTTCCCTACCATGACACGCCCTGGTTCAAAGCTCTGCAAGCCGACGTGGCCAAGTCGGACAGCCGGTTCGATCCGTACCGCGGCTATTGGCCGATTCCGCTGCACACGCGGTACGTCAACATCGACTCCAGCGGACATCGCCTGACGGTCAATCCGCCTTCGGTGAATGCTGCCCACCCGATGCGCCGGCTGTACATGATGGGCGGGTCCACGATGTGGAGCCTCACCGCACGGGACTCTGCCACGATCTCCTCGTTGGTCTCCCAGCGTCTCACCGAACTCGGCATCACCGATGTTCAGGTGACGAGCCTCGCCCAGCGTGGCTTCAATTCGACCCAAGAGTTCAACACCCTCATTCAAGAAGTCAGTCGCGGTCGGAAGCCCGACTTCGCGGTGTTCCTGACGGGATATAACGACATCGCGACCGCGCACGCATTCGGCAATGATCCGGGCCACACCTATATCGAGCGACAGACCCAACAGATCCTCGACCGGGGTCGAGCCGGATTCGGGGGTCGCGTCGTTTCCTTGGGGGACGACTCGGAGTTGATCCAGCGCCTGCTTCGCTTGGTTCAGGGTAGACCCTCCAGCGGGCCGGCGGTCAAGCGCGACTGCACCAAGTCGGCCGTGTACTTCCGAAATATCGTGGAGCTCGACGCACTGGTCGGCCGGGAGCACGGCTTCGAGACCTTCTTCTTTCTGCAGCCTGTGGCTTCCTCGAGCAAGAAACCCCGAACCAAGTGGGAACGGGCGATGGGGATGAAGGAGGATCTGGTAGAGTGTTTTGCCAGCTATGACTCCGTGATGCGGGCGCGGCCTGGCCTCAACTACACCAGCCTGACAGGGTTGTTCGATCAAGACACTGCCGCGGTGTTCCTGGACGAGCCGCATATCACGGAAGACGGAAATCGGCTGATCGCCAATGAGATCGTGGCGGTAATCCTGCCGCGGCTCCGCCTCACCGAGGGGGCCGGCGCACCGAAGGCCAGGCGTTAGAAACCGGTCAAGATGGGCTGTAGCTGGTGGGAAAGCCTTTTCGCCTGATTGCCCGCACGCAATCCGAGTCCAGGCCACGGGCGGATCCCTGTTCCACGAATGCGCGCCACAGTCGATCCAAGCATTCCGTGCCTTCGAGACCCTCGTAGCCGTGCCCGCCGTGCGGGACAACGACATGGAGGCTGTTGGGAAGCGACCGAGCTACTTCCTCCCCTTGCGCTGCAGGCGTCACCGGATCGAGCGCACCGGAAAACAACAGGGTCGGTACCTCTGAGTGCACCGGTTCATGGTAATTCCGGGGAATCGGTGACCGGGGCCAAATCGAGCAGGAACGCTTCTGCTCGATCACCCGGTACCCACCCAGGAACGTACCCTTCGCTTCCTCCACTCCGGCCTGCTCGTCCACCCAAGGCAGATCTTCCGCGCACGTGATGGCAATGTAGAGCCCATCGAACGTGCCTCGGCCTCGCAGCCCTCCCCGAGCGGAGAGGGCCTGCCGGGCAACCCAGTGGTAGTCGCCTCGCGCGGCGGCATGAAGCGCCAACGGCACCAGTGCTGCACTTTCAGAGTCGTAGAGCATGTAGCGGACGGTTTCCGCCACGATGTCATGCGTGACGCGGACCGTAGTCGGCCCGTTGTTTCTCGGAATGCCGACCTCCGCTTGGGCCGGAGCGTGTAACAGGCTTTCAAACACCCGAGTCGCTTCGTTCCGGATGTCCGGAAACGCTTCCTTGCACTTCGAATCGACCAAGCATTCGCTGAGAACCCCTTGGAGCGACCGTTCCGCGTCGCGCGCGAAATGCAGGGGCATGTACATCGTGGCCGGAGCGAGACCGTACACCGTCGCGGTCCGCGCGTGCTCTCCGTGCTGGCGCAGGTACTGCAACGTGGCTCGGGTGCCATAGGAGTATCCGACGAGGTTGATCTTTTCGTATCCCATCGCCTGGCGGACTTCATCGAGGTCGTCCATGGCGATCGTGGTCGTGTATTGCGTGAGGTCGGTGGTCTGGGCGAACTCATCGCGGCACTTCCGAACGTCGTCGGCCGGAAGGAATTCTCCCAGATACGATTGGATTGAGTCGGATGGGCCGTAAAAAGTGCACGTGAGCGGGTGGGAGGCACCGGTACCTCGCTGGTCCACCAGCACGAAATCACGATGGGCTCGAAGGCCTGAGGGATCCTGGGCCAGTCCCGCAGCCTGCGCTATGATCGACGATCCGGGACCTCCGGAAATGAAAAAGATCGGATCGGGGGCGTGGTTTCCATCGGTGGCCGGCAGGACAAGAATGGTCAGCGCGATCTTTCTTCCGCTCCCCAAGTCGCGATTCTCGAAGACTTGATAGGTGCCGCAGAGGGCGGCTCCGGTCACCCGGGGCGGGTTGCAGGCCGTGAGTGGGATTGTCGACGTGCGCTGCCCGAGCGCGGCCCCTGGGGAGAAGAAGACTCCGACCAAGACCGCGCCGGCCGAAGCAATCCACGGAGTGCGCTTCATCTCACCCCCGGGTCGGCAGCACGCGACCATACCGCACCGCCGTAATCTCCGCCAGGATGCCGAGGGCGATTTCGGCCGGACTCCGCCCGCCGAGGTCGAGGCCGATGGGCCCGTGCAGTCGGGCGATGTCCGCCTCGGTGAACCCGGAGGCCCGTAGCCGGTCGCGGCGCATGGACTGGGTTTTCCGCGATCCGATGGCGCCGATATACACCGCCGGCGAGCGGAGGGCATAGTCGAGGGCCGGCTCATCGAATTTGGGGTCGTGGGAGAGCAGGCAAATGCAGCTGGCGGCGTCGATGCCGACTCGCGAAAACGCTTCTTCGGGCCAGCCCAAGATCAGCTCGTCCGCGTCCGGGAACCGCTCCCGGGTGAGGAACGCCTCCCGGCCGTCCGCCACCACGGTTCGGAAGCCGAGCGGTTTGGCCAGCCGCACGAGTTCGGCGGCGATGTGCACCCCGCCGAAGAGGATGAGCGTCGGCTGTCGGGGATACACCTCGTAAAAGACCTCGACTGCCCCGTTCGGGCCGGTGATCGTCGCCGTCCGGGACGCGAGGGTAGCCAGCGCCGCCTTCGCTCCCGCGGTCATGGCGGCGGCGAGTTCCGCGGCCAGCGCGCCGGAAGTCTTCGTGCTTCCGTCCTCCTGATAGACGAGGCTGGTGCCGACGGGACCGGCGCCCTCAAGCACAGTGGCCACTACACTGCCTGCGCCGCTTCGGGCCGCCGCGAGTACGTCGGGTCGCACCCGAGGCTCGACGAACACCTTGATCGTCCCACCGCAGGCGAGTCCCATTTCCCAGGCCCGCTCTTGGGTGACCGCGTAGGTGAGAAAGCACGGGGCGCCGGTCTGGATCGCCGCTCCGATTGCCTCGACCGTGGCGCCTTCGACGCACCCGCCCGAGACTGACCCGGCCATGCGCCCGTCCGCGGTGGCCACGAGCGAAGACCCTTCCGGGCGTGGGGCCGAGCCCCAGACGCTCGTCACAATCGCTCGCCCCACAGGCCCGGCAGCTGCAAGGCGATCGTAATCGGTGAGTATGTCACGCATGGGCTGTTCCTTTGAGAATTGCCTCGATAGCGGCCAGGTCGGCCACCGTATCGATGTCGGGGTTCGCACCGGGGGCCGGCACCTCGAACACCGAGAGTTCATCTCGGCGAATTACCGCGCCGAACCCTTCATCACCGGTAAGCGTGGCGGCGCGGTGCCAAAGCGTTCGGTCAATCAGGGTCGGGTTGCCCGGCCTCCCGGGGTCGTCCGCGTAACGAGGTCGGACGATTGGCCGCCGGTCCAGCCGCCATGCCGCTACCAGGGTGGCCATAACCTCGAGGCGGATCAAGGGTTGGTCAGCAAGGAGGACCAAGGCTGCCGCGGGGCGTCGGTCGCCCGCCAAGTTCTGCTCCAGAGCGAGCAGCCCCAGCCGGATGCTTTCGGAAAGTCCGCATTCCGGCTGTGAATTCCTCACGACCTCGAGGCCGGTGATTGTACGGGCCTCATCCTCAAACACGGCAGTGTCCCCAGACGAAACTATCACCCCGCCCTGGGCGAGGCCCCCAGCGATGGCCTGCCGCGCCGCTGCTAGAACATGAGAGATCACCGCCCGCCCGGCCAGGGGGGCGAGCAGTTTTTGTCCACCGAACCGTTGGCTCTGGCCGGCCGCCAGGACGAGAAGTTGGAGGTTATCTTTATGCTGAGGGATCAAGCGGCCTCCGGGCGAGCGTCCAAGGGAACGGAGGCTAGTCTCTGAAGCCGAGAGGGTCAAGCGTCTGGTGGAATTCTCACGAGGAGGTCGAATGCCTACTCAATGGTTACTCACCGGCGGCGCCGTATTAGGGTCCTTGGCGCTGCTCGCCTGCGGAAGCGATCCGACGACGAGTACGAGCAAGACATGCGGAGCGTCAGGGGCCGCGGCCAATATCACGGCGACCAGTTCTTTGTCGTTCGCTCCGGCGGCCGCGACCATCAATGCGGGGCAGTCGGTGTGCTGGCAGAATGGTAGCCAGTTCGCCCACACGGTGACGTCCGATGAGGTCGGCGCCTTCAACAACGGGCTCGCCATCGGGGACACGTTCATTCACACCTTCGCAAACAAAGGAACCTTCACGTATCACTGCAGCATTCATGCGGTCATGACGGGGACAATCACGGTTCAATGAACGCGAGCGGCCCGATCTCGGGGAGTGCGCTGGGTCAGCGCGCCCCCCGTTTCTGAGCCCTGCCACACATTTGATCTCTAGACTTCACGAGGGACCCCGCCGATCCAGTCGCGGAACATTGCCCGATCTCGACTCGGCG
>JANYKV010000002.1 GCA_025358055.1 Gemmatimonadota bacterium | reverse complement strand
GTTTGATGACCCTGACCGGTGGGCGATTCCCGGGCAGCCGAATTACGATGCATCAAGATGCCGAGGCTGAGAAGGTCGTCAGCGAACCACCTGCGTTCACCCCGGACAACAGTCTCACGTTCAGCAAGGTCGATGCGGTGTTCAAGTCCGGCAACGCAACGCGCGATTCTATCCCAATTCACCTTCTGGTGGGTGCCGACGTGTCTGGGGAGGTGGCGGATTTCTACAGCCACGTTTGCCCCGCCGGTGTCTACGAGCGGGTGGGCGCAGAACTGCGCATCAATGCACCCAATTGCATCGACTGCAAGGCCACGGACGTCCTTGGGCCGCGCTGGACGCCCCGCGAAGGTGGCAGCGGTCCCAAATACCGGTTGATGTAACAGAACGTGATCCCCTCCCCCACTTCGGGCACGCGATGGTTCCTCATCCTGCGGGCACACTGTGCTCCGCGGGCGCCTCGAAGTCTTTCCGGCAGGGCGAGGCCGTGTCCGTGGTGATCGAACCCCTTCCCCTCGGCCCTGACGCGCAACAGGCCCGCACCTTACGGATGAGGATTGGCGAGTTTCTCGCGCCCCCGGACGACTTCCTCCTCGACGCGGGCAAATCGGCCGAGTTGCTCATCGCGAAAATTCGCTTGGTGCTCACGGTGACCCTGTTGCTCATTCCCGTGGCGAACATGCTCCTCGCGCCGCGGGATGAGTTGCCTCAACATGTGACCGGTTTCTACATCACGCTGGTCGCTGTCGTGGTCGCCTCCGTCGTGTTCGCCCTCGTGCTTCGCGATCGTCGGCAGCGGTGGCTCCCCTGGATTACGAGTATCACTGATGTTTCCCTGATCAGCTTCGCGCTGGTGGTCTTCGCCTTCATCGGCGACCCGCATCAGGTCGTCAATAGCAAAATTACCTTCGAGACGTATTTCCTCGCGCTGGGAGCTACGTGCCTTCGCTATGATCATCGCCTGACCCTCCTCGCGGGACTGGTGACGATCGTGGAATACCTTGTCATCGTTGCCGGTGTGGTGGTTGCGTGGCATCTCGGAAATGAAATCTCTCCCTATGGCCGCTTTGAGTGGAGCGATCAGGTATCGCGGGTGATTCTGCTCGCGACGGGTACCTTGCTCAACGTGTCGATCGTCATCGGCATGCAGCGGCAACGGACCTTGTCGAGCAGTGATCGGCTGACCAGTGTGTTCAATCGCGGGTATTTCGATGAGGCCTTGGCCGCGGAAGTCGAACGGGCGCGTCGAAGCGGCCGCGGGTTCGCGGTGGCGATGCTTGATGTGGATCACTTCAAGCCGTTCAACGACCGCTATGGACATTCCGCTGGTGATTCAGCCCTCAAAGTCGTCGCGTCCACCATTCAACGGGCGGTGCGGCGCAGTGATCTGGTGGCCCGGTATGGTGGCGAGGAATTCGTAGTCATTTTCCCCGAAGCGACCCCCGAGGGCGCCGTCGAGCGCACGGAAGCGATTCGGAAGGCAGTTGCGGCCCAGCGCTTTCTCATCCCGCGCCGCGATGTACATGCGCATCTCACGGTGAGTGCCGGTGTGGCGACCTGGCCGGTGGACGGAAACCTCGGCGAAGATCTCATCGCCATCGCGGATGACCGGCTTTTCGAGGCGAAAG
The DNA here is from genome assembly GCA_025358055.1 of Gemmatimonadota bacterium. Taxonomy (GTDB): domain Bacteria; phylum Gemmatimonadota; class Gemmatimonadetes; order Gemmatimonadales; family GWC2-71-9; genus JANYKV01. Next base: position 47,661 of record JANYKV010000002.1, on the reverse strand, counting down.
ACGCCGGCAGGAACCGGGTGGTGGGCGCTCCGCGGCTGGACGTGGAGCTGCAGCTCTTTGACTCCGTCTAGTGGGCCCGAACGGGCCCTACTGCAGTATCGCGAACGCCGTCACGCTGAACGAAACATCGTCGTCGTCGGCCGAGGATACGAAGTCAAAATGGGCCTGGGAGGGAAAGAAGTACGTCGGATCAAAGGTCAAATTGACCCGGCTGGGCGATCGTCCCAAGGCCTCCCGCGCGTAGTCAAAAACACCCTGAATCCCTTGTACTTGAGAAATCTTCTCTGCCTCGACCGGCGCGTGCGTGTCGGCATAGCTGGCGGCGGTGATTTGGCCTTGACGCACAGTCACATCAATCGCGCGGGTGTGAACGTTGCCGCAAAAACAGTCGTACCGAATACGCACTCGGTAGTCGGTGATATGGAGCCCTTCCCATTGGGCGTGGAACCGGGCGAGTTGTTGTAGGTTGTCGCTCGTCCCCGACGGCGTGTTCGAACATCCCGCCACGAGCAGAATCAGGACCAATGCGCGAGACATGAAGCGCCTCTCCCGGATGGAAATGAATGGCGAGCTGGCGGAGACTTGGCGGGCTCAGCGCTCCCCGGAGGCTCTGATGCGAATCGCGCCTGGTCAGGATGGGCCAGACATGGCGCAGAGGGCATGCCAGATTCCTCCAACTCTAACTTGCTGTCGAACCCTCGGTTAGGGAGAGGACTTATCGGAGTGTGTGTAAACGACACGGGCGGCCGTCCCTCGCCGTGTCAATTAAACACGTGGATCCCCGGGCGTTGACTCCCATTTGGAACTGGCCTAGCGTCGAAGCAGGTCTTCTAACCGAGCCGATGTCTCGGTCTTTTCGTCGCGATATTTCACAATGACTGGAGTGGACAGATGAATCCCGGCGGACCGCCCTGGTTCGGTTTGTACCGGCCGGCTGCCTGGGACGACCACGGCTCCAGTGGGGATTTCCAGGGGGCTATCACCGTCCCGCCGGTAGACCCGGTCGTACACGAGGTCGAACACTTGGGTACTTCCGGTGAGGATCACACCAGCGCCGAGGACCGCGTTGGCTCGGACGACCGTCCCCTCATAAACACCGCAATTGCCTCCGACCAGCACCCCATCCTCAATGATGACCGGAAGCGCACCCACGGGCTCGAGAACTCCCCCGATCTGGGCGGCTGCAGACAGGTGCACTCTCTTTCCGATCTGGGCGCAGGACCCAATGAGGGCGTGTGAGTCCACCATAGTTCCCTCGTCGACAAAAGCCCCGATGTTGATGTACATGGGCGGCATGCAGACCACCCCGGGAGCGATGAACGCTCCGTCGCGGATTGCCGAACCCCCCGGGACGATACGAACGCCGTCCTCGAGTATGGCTGGCCGAAGCGGGAGGGTATGCTTGTCAAAAAATGGAAAGCTGCTGGACTCATGGACGGATTGGACCCTGCCGAGTTTGAATCCCAAGAGAATGCCGGATTTGACCCAGCCGTTGGCTCGCCACACGCCGTGTTCATCGCGTTCCGCCGCGCGCGCTTCACCGCGTCGGAGTGCCTCCACAAGTCGCTCGAATGCGGCGAGAGCCTCCGCTTCGGATCCGGACGGTATTTGGTGCTCAAAGCGTTCGATCTCCGCGCGGAGCCCGGCGAACGTGTCCTTGATCATGTGTTCTCTCCCGTCGCGGTTTGGAGCGCGGAACGGAGCGCATCACGAGTGGCATCGTTCGCGGGAAGCAGCGGGAGTCGAAGCTCGTTTTCAGCCTTCCCCATCAAATGGAGTGCGGCTTTCACCGGGGCGGGATTGGTCTCCATGAAGTTGGCTTCCATGAGGGGGAAGAGCCGTCGGAGGATGGAACGGGCTCCGGCGACATCGCCGCCGAGCGCCAATCGGGTCATCGTGGTCATTGGCCCGGGCGCCGCGTTGGAGGTGACGGAAATAACTCCATCTCCGCCGCACGCGATCATCGCCACGGCCAATGCGTCCTCGCCTGAGAGGACCGTGAAGCCTTGGGGGCGACTTTGAATGATCCTCAGTGCCTGCGTCAAGTCTCCGCTCGCCTCCTTGATACCGACGATGTTCGGGTGGCCGGCCAGGCGAAGCGCTGTGGCCGGCAACAGGTTGACCGCTGTCCTCCCCGGCACGTTGTAGAGTATGACTGGGCAGGAGGCCGCATCGGCTACCGCCAGAAAATGCTGTTCCAGCCCCTCCTGAGACGGTTTGTTGTAATACGGTGTTGCGCTCAGGATGCCCTGGACTCCTAGCGCGCACATCGCTTTGGTTTCCGTGACCGCCGCTTCCGTATCGTTGCTCGTTGCGCCGGCCACGACCGGCACCCGCCCCTCGCTGGTTTCGAGGACGAGCTCGACCACCCGGAGTCGTTCCTTCCGCTTCAGGGTCTGCGCCTCACCGGTGGAGCCACACGCGACGAGGAAGTCGATTCCGGCGGCGATTTGCCAGGACACGAGCGCGCGGAGCGCGGACTGGTCGACGGCATCCCCCCCACGGATGAATGGGGTGATCAGAGCGGTGCCACACCCGGAGATCGGTCGCATCAGCGTGACTCCTCACGGAAGAGCATGTCGGAGAAGTGAAAGACTCCGCGCCGCCCCGGTAGCCATTCTGCCGCGAGCAGTGCTCCTGCGGCGAATGCTGTCCGGTTCCGCGTCGAATGCGTGAATGCGATAGTCTCATGAGGGCCCGCGTAGGTCAACGTATGCGTTCCGGGTGTGGAGCCGGAGCGGATGGAGGTGATTGGGAACGGACGTCGCGAATCGGATTGCGCGAGGGCGTGTTGAAGGCTGAAGGCAGTGCCGGAGGGTGCGTCGACTTTGTTTATGTGGTGATGCTCGAGGATCGTCGCGTCGAAATCGTCCCACCTTCGCATCTCCAGCGCCAAGGTTCTCGCGGCCCGGAGAAACACCTGGACCCCAACGGCAAAATTGGTGGCGTGGAGCAGGGCGCCACCTCTCGACCGCACCTGCTCCTCGATCCGGGGCAGCTCTTCGAGCCAGCCTGTGGTCCCGGTGATGACCGGAACGCCGACATCGATGAGGCGTTCGAGGTTCGGAACGACCGCCTTGGGGTTTGTGAACTCAATGGCAACGTCCGATCCGACCAGGCGGTCCGGCGTGAGCGCGGCTCCCGATTGGTTCTCCGCTCGGGTCACCATCGTGTGGATCGCGTGTCCCTGCGCCCGGGCGGCCGCGGCTACCGCAGCGCCCATGCGCCCATTGCCGATGATGGCTATGCGCATACCACGGTTCCGAAGAATTCGTCGTGGAGGCGCCTCACCGCGTTCGACGCATACTCTTCGCGAACTACGAAGGTGACGTTGATGGCCGAGGCGCCTTGGGAGATGACCTCGACGTTGGTGTCCGCGATCGCGGCGAAGGTGCGCCCGGCGATCCCCGGGGTATCGCGCAATCCGGTGCCAACGACCGCGATGATGGCTCGTCCCGGCTCCACTCGCAATTCACCAAGACGCCGAAGTTCCGGGAGCGCTTTCTCGAGCCGGGCGGGATCGTCTACGGTAAGAGAAGCGCCGGCCTCGCTGCAAGTCAGAACATCCAATCCCAGTTCATGGCGTTCGCAGGTCTCGAACAGGGCATGGAGAAAGGTGTTCGGCCCGGGGCGTCGCACGGCTCGGACCGTGACGAGGGTAATTCCCTTCTTGAGCGAAATCGAACGGATTGGTGTGTCTGCCTCTTCCGATGTCGGGTCGATATCCGCGATTGTGGTGCCGTTCCGATCGGGCGCGAATGAGTTGAGAATCTGGATCGGGATTCCAGCCTGAGCCAAGGGCAGCTGTGTGGCGGGGTGAAGTACTTTGGCTCCGAACGTGGCCAATTCGCCCGCCTCCTCATAGCTCACAGCGGCCAGGGTTCTCGCTTCGGGCACGATGCGCGGGTCGGCGGTCATGATTCCGTCCACGTCGGTCCAAATCTCCACGCGCTGTGCGTCGAGAGCGGTGCCGAGCAGTGCGGCGGTGAAGTCGGAGCCGCCGCGACCGAGCGTGGTTGTTCGATCGTTGACCGTGGATCCGATGTAACCCTGTGTTACTGGAATCCGGCCCGCCTCGAGGAGGCGGCCGAACGTGAGTCTCCCTCGATCCGACAATCCCACCAGATCCGGTGTCGCTCGGCCGAATCGCTCGTCGGTACGAAGGACCGGTCGCACATCGACCCAATCGGCGGGAAGGCCTGCCCTCGCGAGGGCTGCGGCCACGAGCCTCGAGCTCCAGAGCTCGCCGCGGCTTGCGAGACTATCACGGGCCTCCTCGTTCAACATAGTTCCTAGCCTGGACTCGAGATCGCGGAGCAGCGCCGTCCCATCGGCCTCGATTGATATGAGGAATGCCGGCGGGAGATCGAGTGCGTGAGCGATGGACCGGTGGCGATTGAGGAGGTGCTCGATCGCGACCCGGAGATCCTCGCGGGTTCCATTCTGAGTGATCGTTTCGAGGCGGAGGAGCCCGTCCGTGACTCCCGCGAGGGCCGACACCACCACCACCGGTGAAAGGAGCCGCCGGCCACCCACGATTTCACAGACTCGGCTGATCGCGCCGGCATCGCCCACGGAGGTGCCGCCAAATTTCATCACGATCATGCCGGGCGCTCCACGAAGCCACGGGTCACAAGAAGCTCCGCATTTTGAATGGCAGCGCCGGCCGCACCGCGAACCGTGTTGTGGGCGAGGGTGACGAAGCGCAGGTCCAGCAGTGGGCAGTGCCGAACCCGACCGACAGTCACCGTCATACCAGCTCCTCGTTCCAGATCGAGTCGGGGCTGAGGGCGATCGAGCCGTAGATCGACCTCGACCGGATGGGCCGGCGACGATGGGAGTCCGCGCACCGTTTCGTCACCCCGAAACCCGGTCCAAGCGGCGATCGCCTGTTCCGGAGTCGCACGCTGGCTCAGGCCGACCGACACCGTCGCCATGTGGCCATCGATCACCGCGACCCGACTGGTATGGGCACTCACCGCGACTCGCGCCTCCTGCACCCCGTCACCACTCAACGTGCCCAAGAGTTTCTTGGCTTCCCGCTCGATCTTCTCTTCTTCTTCGCCGATGTAAGGAATCACGTTGCCGAGAATGTCGAGGGACGCAACCCCGGGGTATCCCGCGCCCGATACGGCCTGCATGGTTGAGACGAACACACGTTCAACCCCAAAGATCTGGTGCAACGGAGCCAATGCGAGCACCAACCCCACAGTGGAGCAGTTCGGGTTTGCGACGATGCCGCCACTGAACGCTCGATTCTTGTGTTGTACGTTCAGGAGATCGAGATGAGCTGCATTCACTTCTGGCACGATGAGAGGGACATCCGGGGCCATGCGGTGCGTTTTCGTGTTGGTGACGACGTACGCCCCGCTCCGGGCGAAAGTTTGCTCGACTTCGCCGGCGATCTCGGCCTCAATTGCAGAGAACACTATCGTGACATCCAGCGGTGGTGCACACCGTTGAATGACCAGGCTGGCCACGGACTCGGGAACCGGTCCAGGTTCTCTCCACCGGACGAGGTCGCCATACGGGCGTCCGACGCTCTGTTCCGATGCCGCCACCGCGACGATCTCAAACCACGGATGGCCATCGAGCAGGCGGACAAATTTCTGACCGACGGTTCCGGTCGCGCCCAGAATAGCGACGGGAATCCGACTCATGGTGTACCCGCTCCCAGCAGGTGGCGTGCGAGAGCGATGTAGCGATCAACCCCGGCCAGCAGATCGCTTTTCCGAATGCACTCGTGATCCGTATGAGCGACCCGAATCGTACCCGGTCCCAGTTGGTAGCCTTCTCCCCAGCCGACCAGAAACGGGAGGTCCGAGGCATAACTCACAACGGTCGTAGTCCAACCCGGGATCGCTTTGGCTTTATACGAGGGGAATTCCAGTGGAAAGGCGACGTCCACGCCCGGCCCAGCGGCCTCCTGGATCCTTTCGCGCAGCAGCTGCGACGGCGCGACCGTCCGAATCATGAGTTCGGCGCGGGCGAAGGGTGGGACTACGTTCGGCGCGACACCTCCGGTGATGGTGCCGACGTTGAGGGTCGACGCGCCAAGGAGTTCATCAGTGGGAAGGGGAATGGCTCGGATGCGGGCGAGGGCGTCGAGAAGCCGTTCAATGGCGGAATCGCCCTCGTGGGGATACGCCGAATGAGCTGCCTTTCCGGTACAGTCGAGATTGATCCTGAGGGCGCCCTTTTGGCCGATACACAATCGGTTTTCGGTTGGCTCGCCATTGATGATGAAACGGCCTTTTGGCCCAAATGAGGCGGCCGCCTTCGCACCCTGCGATCCATTTTCCTCGCCCACGACGAACAGGAGGCCGATATCCCTCCGGCCCAGTGCGGCCAAGCGCTCCGCCGCGGCCACCATCGCCGCCGCGAGTCCCTTGGCGTCGCAGGTACCTCGGCCATAGAGCCACTCGTCGTCCTCCCGCGGGGTGAGAAAGGGTGGCACCGTGTCCAGGTGAGTGGAGAAGACCAAGGTCGGCAGGTCGCGATAGGCGTAGAGATTCTCGCGGCCTCCCTCCACGGGTTGTCGATTGACCCGGTAGCCCAAGGTTTCAAGTCGACCAGCGAGATAATTGGTGACCGCATGCTCCGCACCAGTGACGGAGGGGATCGCCACCAGTTCTTTAGTCAATCCGATTGGGTTCATAACAAAAATGCCCCGCGCGCTCTGTGGCGGCGGGGCTCCTCGTCGAGACTGGTTGAGATCGTCTAGAGCGACTGCCGTCCGCCGTTGAGGCAAGGCGTCTTCATGCACATACACTTCGTGGTTTTCGACCACGAGGTCGGGTGCATCAGGCGCGGCGGACGAGTCAGGTGCATGGACGTAAACTAGAGACGTGGCGGCCGCCGGGCAAGGCCGGTCTCAAGAAAGATCCGTCGGGCGATGCCGGAGGGAAACCACCACCGCGACCGCAAGGCAACCAACGATCACAGCTAGGGACACTCCGATCGAGATGGGCACGATGGAGGCGAGTAACATTTTAGCGCCGATGAATGTAAGAATTGTGGCGACCCCGTACTTGAGATACTGAAACTGATCCATTGCGGCTGCTAACACGAAGAAGAGCGCCCGGAGCCCGAGAATCGCGAAGATGTTCGAGCTGTAAATGATGAAGGGATCTCGAGTGACCGCGAAGATCGCCGGAATACTGTCGATCGCGAACACCACGTCACTCCATTCCACCACGAGCACGACGAGAAACAGCGGGGTGGCCATCAGTCGTCCGGCCTTCCTGGCGAAAAAGGCCCCATCCTGGTAGGAGTCGGTGAAGGGAAGAAGCCGACGGGCCAAACGGACTAACGGATTTCGTTCAGGCTCAATTTCCACGGCCTCCTGTTTGAACATTCGGAGCCCGGTCAGCAGAAGAATTGCCCCAAAGACATAGACGATCCAGCCGAACTGCCGGATCAGCAGTGCGCCGGTGCCGATCATTATGCCCCGGAGGAGCATCGCCCCGAAAATGCCCCACTTGAGGACGCGGGTCCGGTTCGTCTGAGGTACCGCGAAGAACTGCAGAATGAGGAGAAAGACGAACAGGTTGTCGACGCTCAGCGAGAGTTCAAGCAGGTAGCCGGCGTAATATTCCAGCGCGTGTTGTTTGTTCTCGAACCACAGCAAATACAGCCCGAAGAGCAGGGCGATCGCCACCAGCGCCGCGCTCCAGGTCGTGGCCTCCCGGACGCTCATCGCATGCGACTTGCGGTTCAGCACCCCCAGGTCGACCGCCAGGAGCACGACGACGAGCCCCGTGAAGCCGAGCCAAACGGCGGGGGGGTGGGTCGGCATCATTTTCCCTCCGCGCGGGCGCATGTGGGAGACGAGGTTGCGCTCTGTAAATGCGCGCTCTGGCCCGCGAGGTCAAGGGGCGAGGGAGCTCGCTGGGGTCTATATTTGTGGGTATGCGCTATCCGCGTCGATGCAGGCGGGCTCTTGTGAGTGCGCGCCTTGTGGGCCTCGGTACATTATTCGTCACGAGTCTCGGAACCGCCCAGACGCGGGCCCTGCCGGACTCGGTCAATACGTCGCTCTTGCGTGATGTGTCGGCGTTATCCGCCGATTCCATGGCGGGCCGCATGGTCGGTACCGTCGGAAGCGATCGAGCGCAGCGGTACCTCGTCTCGCGCCTTCGGGCCCTCGGGCTCGACTCAGTTGGAGGAGGCTTCCAACACTCGTTCCAGCTGCCTCAACGGTCGGCAACCGGCGGCGCTCGAGGGACGAATTTAGTGGGTGAGGTGCGGGGAACCTTGTATCCGGAGCGTTACTTCGTCATCTCAGCTCACTACGATCACCTTGGTGTCCGCCAAGGCAAAATTTTCCATGGAGCCGACGACAATGCGTCGGGCACGGCCGCGGTGTTGGCCGCGGCCGCGTATTTTCGACTGCATCCACCGTTGCATTCGCTGTTGTTCGTGCTGTTTGATGCGGAGGAGGAGGGGCTACTGGGGGCGAAGGCCTTTGTTGAGGCGCCTCCAGTGGCGCTCAGCACTATTCGCCTCGACGTCAACTTGGACATGGTGAGTCACAGCGAGCGCGGCGAGCTCTATGTTGCGGGTCTTCGGAGCGCACCGGCGCTCCGGAAGCCACTGGAGGACATGGCCAGCGCGTCCTCCGTCCACGTGCTGTTCGGACATGACGGACCAGGCCCGCGCTCGGACGACGACTGGAGTGAGGCAAGCGATCACGCCGCATTCGGTCGAGCGCATATCCCATACGTCTACTTTGGAGTCGAGGACCACAAGGACTACCATCAGCCTACGGACGACTTCGCGTCAATCACGACGACGTTCTTCAAAGGGGCCGTAGCCACGATTCTGGACGGAGTTCGGCGACTCGACAAGCTGGATCTCTGAGCGACCGACCTTTCGGATTCACCCGATGACAATTTTGGAGCAGATCATGTCAGATCAGAACCGCGAGGCCTTGCTCACCATCGCCATCCTTGCTGCCTTGGCCGACGATACTCAGGGTGACTCGGAACGCGACCGGATCAGGGGCCTCGGCGCGAGTCTGGGTGGTGGGGACGTCGAGAGCCTCATTCAACGAGTCACGGCAAACAAGCCGACCATCGCAGCGGCGGTGAGTCCCCTGGCTTCGTCGTCGGACAAGAAGTCCGCTTATGAAATGGCCTTGATCGTTTGTAACGCGGATGGGGCGCTGGGCGAGAAAGAACAGGGGTTCCTCAAGGACCTCCGGACCGCGATGGGCTTGGGTGAGCAGGATGTGCGGGAGTTGCATGGCGAGGTAGCGTCACTCGCCTCCGCGAGCACCACGGCCGTCACCGGAGCCGGGAAGCCACCCGAGCCGGCGGGGTTGGACGATCTCATCGTCAAACAGGCGATGCTCACCGCGGCTCTTGAGCTCCTGCCCCATTCCCTCGCCACCATGGCCATCATTCCGCTGCAAATGCGGCTGGTCTATCAGATCGGTGCGTCGTTCGGACAACAGCTCGATGGCTCCCAACTCAAGGATCTTCTCGCCACCTTTGGACTTGGCGCGGCAACTCAGGCTGTGGAAGGGTTTGCCCGAAAGATCATCGGGGGGATCGCTCATGGTGTGTTGGGTGGCCTGCTGGGCGGAATCGCCGGTGGGGTTGTGGAAACGGCTACGGGAGCCGCCGTGTCCTTCGCGTCGACCTACGCGCTAGGCCACGCCGCCAAACAGTACTACGCCCAGGGCCGACGCCTGAGTACGGCCGACCTGCGGAGCCTCTTCCTGAGGTTCCAGGAAGACGCGAAGACCATGTACCCCAAAGTGCAACAACAGGTGAGGAGTCAGGCCCAATCCCTCAATCTGAATCAACTTCTCACATCGATCCGAGGTGGATGATCGCGCCAGGATGTGCGATTCCACGCGCCGGGTGGTGGGAGCCTAGGGAAGGGAGCCGCTCGTTTGGTGGGGTGTCAGGCTAAAAGGCCGGATCGGTCCGAAAGAAGGCATCGTCAAGTAGCAGCGCCTGCGCAGTCGTGCCTTCCAACACCTCCTGCGTTCCCTCCGGGACGATCAGTAGCGCGTTTGCCTTAGCCATGGACGTCAAGATTCCCGACCCTTGGGGCCCGGTCAGCCGAGCCTCGAGTCCTCCATCCGTCTCCTGCACGACGACTCGGAGAAAGTGCTGGAGTCCCGGGGCCAGCGGAATCGCTTGCGCGACCCGTACCGGGACACTCCGCCGGAATGGCGTGAGGTGTCCCATCATTTTTCTGATGGCAGGCCGGACGAACAGTTCGAAGGTCACCATCGTACTCACCGGATTGCCGGGTAGGCCGATCCACGGCTTAGTGCCGAGCATGCCGAAACCCACGGGCGCTCCGGGCCGCATGCGAACCCGCCAAAACGTGAGCGCTGCCCCCAACTCCGCCATGACGCTTCGAATGTGGTCGTGCTCGCCGACGCTAATTCCGGCAGACGTCACCAGGAGATCGCAATCGGTTCCCGCGCCAATATGCTCGCGGACGCTTGCCGCGGTATCACGCGCGATACCAAGGTTGACCGGTACTCCCCCGGTTTCGAATACCAACGCCGCGAGCGTGTGTGTGTTGGAGCTGGCCGTTTTGCGCCCGTTCAAGATTTCCTCCGGCTGGTCCACATCGACAATTTCATCGCCGGACGCGAGAATCCCGACCCGGGGGCGGCGAAACACCACCGGATGGGCCACCGCGAGGGACGCCAACACACCCAGTTGGGCGGGGCCGAGCGTGGTCCCGGGTCCGAAGACCTGGGTGCCGAGGCGAATGTCTTCCCCGGCCAGCCGCAGGTTCTGGCCAACGTTTCCAGCCTTCACTATGGTCACGGCTGCTCCGCCGAGGTCGGTGTCCTCTTGTCGGATCACGCAATCGGCGCCGGAGGGCACCGGCGCACCGGTAAAGATTCGGGCGCACTCGCCGGGTGCGATGGGACGGGCTGGAAACGCGCCGGCCGCGATCTCCTCGATGACCCGAAGGGTGATTGGATGTGCCGCCGAGGCGCTTGCGACATCGGTCGCGCGGACGGCGTAACCGTCCATCGCCGAATTGGTGTGGGCGGGGATGTCGAGCGGGCTCACGACCGGCTCCGCCAGCACGCTGCCGAGCGCATCGTCGAGCGGAACCCGGAGGGTCGGTTGGCGCTCGACCGATCCGAGGATCCAGAGAGCGGCGTCCCGAGCAGCCAATGGCGTCTTGTTCACGGGTCGGACTGTCCTTCCGATGCGATCATGCGGTTTGCCGTCTCGAGGTCCGCGCGGGTATTGACGTTGAAAAATAGTCGCGCCGGATCCCCAAGTTGTCTCACCTCGGCCAGAGGAAGGACTCCGAGCCGGATGCCGGAGTGAAATGCTGTGGCTCGGTACTCACCGGCGTCGAGGCTTGCCCCCATGGCCGGGCCAGAGCCAGGTCCGTAGGCCGCGCAAAGCGGTTCAAGTCCACCGGGCCCGATGCTTTCCGGGAGCATTGCATCGTGTGCGCCCAGCCGGTCGGCGAGGGCTTTGATCAATTCGGCTGACACGAATGGCATGTCCCACGCGACGCAGACCACCGGTGCGGGCGCCCCGTGAATGGCGGCATAGAGGCCTCCCAATGCACCGCATCCGGGCCGCACATCGTGGAAGACCCGGAGGTCCGGGCGCCAGGTCTGGGCATCTGCGGCGTTGGCCACCAACAGGGGTGGTTGTCCTAGCGCACCTACGAAGGCGTCCACGAGCCGGTCCACGATCCGCCGACCACCTACGAGGGCAAGGCCTTTGGGGTCGCCGCCGAACCGAGCGGCCGCACCTCCCGCGATGATCGCGCCGCGCGCCTTCATTGTGGGCGGCGCGGCGTTGGGTTATCGGGGGCCTGTGTACTCGGCATGGAGGGTGGCGTCCTCAGCGACCCGCACGCGCTCCAACCGGAGCGCCGGGGGGAGTCGCCTGAGGATTCGCTCGTAGAAGAAGAGGGCGAGAGCTTCGCAGGTCGGCAGGGTCCGTCCGTACCCAAAGTGCGGAACGTCTTCATTGAGATGCGCACCATCCAGCACCGTGACCTCCTCGGAGAGGATCCGGTCTAACTCGACGAGATCAACGATCATCGAGCTCGATGGGTCGATCGGACCCTCAAGGGTGACCGCGCATTGATATTGATGACTGTGTCCGGGCTCCTCCGAGGTGAACCCGAAGCGAGCTTGGTTTTCTTCCGCGGACCACTCTGGACGATAGTATCGGTGCATCGCTCGAAACGTGACCGTCCGGGTCAACAGCAGGGCCATGGACCGGGCTCAGAAGAGGGGGAATTTGAACTTGTAGCCCACCCCGATCGAAATCCATGGGCTGGGCGCATACTCCTTGAGTGGCTTCCCGGCCAACACCGCGTGCGGCTTGTCGGTGGTTCCGGGGTCTTTGCTCGGCTCCTGCTGGTAGGTGGAGGGGTAGGTCAAACTCACGAAGTACCCGCGAGCCTCCAGATTGAGATAGAGATTCCGCGACAAGAAAAACCGGGTTCCGAGTTTTGGGGCGAAGAAGAACTTGGTGCCGTACGTGTAGCCGCTGGTGTCAGCCGGGGTCTTTTGCCCGAACGCGATTCCGGCACCCAAGCCGACGAACGGTGCCAAATTATGCCACGTCTTTCCGCCCGTGACATTGAATTGGAGGGCCAACTCGGAGAGAATCAACCGCTGCGATACGGGGCCCTTGACTCGGGTTGCCACCGGATCGTTCGCATCGACGATCAGCCGATCGAGGTTCCCCACCGAGCCCGCCAGCCCGATCTGAAAGGTGCCGTCGGCGAGGAAGTCGTAGCGCAGGGTGTACATGGTGCCATGATGGGCGCCCACGCCGATCTGCCCCCCGCTCCCCCCGAAATAGCCGGCGGCGAAAGAGAGGTACGTGGAATGGCGGATATCCCGGAAGGGTGAGTCCTGAGGTGGATACCCCACCTGCCCCCGGGCGAGGCCTGGTAAGCCGGTGAGCAGCAGCCCGCAGGCCAATGTGGGCGAGAGGAACTTGTAAAGTCTGTGCGGCAAAAGGTGAATCCTTCGCTTAGAGGTCACAGAGGGCCCGACCCGTCATTTCTTTGGGCTGCGGGAGCCCGAGAAGGCGAAGAGCGGTCGGCGCGACGTCACCCAAGGCACCACCGCCCCTCAGGTGCTGGAAGTCGGTCCCCAGGGCGACGAAGGGAACCGGGTTGCTGGTATGGGCAGTATGCGGGCCGCCGGTTTCCGGGTCAATCATCAATTCACAATTCCCGTGGTCAGCGGTGATCAAAAGGCAGGTGCCGGATCGCTCAGCCGAACGGAGGACCCGATCGAGGCACTGATCCACGGTTTCTACCGCCTTGATGATCGCCGGCACCACGCCGGTGTGGCCTACCATATCGGCGTTCGCGAAATTGCACAGGAAAAACTCATGCTGCCCGCGTTCCATGGCACCGCACAGCGCGTCGGTGATTCCGGCGGCGCTCATTTCGGGAGCCAAGTCGTAAGTGGCGACCTGTTTCTGCGACGGAATCAGGCACCGTTCCTCACCGGGGTAGGGAGTCTCCACACCGCCGTTGAAAAAATAGGTCACGTGAGGGTATTTCTCAGTTTCCGCGGTTCGAAATTGGGCCCGCCCCGCGTCGGCCAGGACCTCTCCCATGATCTTCGCCAAGCTGAATGGAGGAAACGCCGGCGGAATTGGGAAGGTTCGGTCGTATTGTGTCATGGTGACGCAATGCAAGCGAGGTCGGCCGACGACATCGAACCCGTCGAATCCCTCGATCATCAACGCGCGCACAATTTGCCGCATCCGGTCGCTACGGTAATTGAAACAGAAAACCGCGTCGCCGTCTCGCATATTGTGAACCGGCGAGCCGTCATGCTCCAACACGATCGGTTTGACAAACTCGTCGGTCTCGTTGCGAGCGTACGCTCCGCGAACTGCGTCGACTGGGTTCGTTTCCCGGCGCCCGACGCCGCGCACCATCGCGTCGTAGGCGAGTTTGGTGCGTTCCCAGCGCTGATCCCGGTCCATGGCAAAGTAGCGGCCGACCAAGGTGGCGATCTGGGCCCGACTGCCACTGAGTCGCCGCAGATCCCGTTCGAGGACGGTCACGACATCGGCGGCGCTGCTCGGAGGCGAGTCGCGCCCATCCAGGAACCCATGGATTGCGATCGCCGGCACGTCGAGTCGGACGCCAAGTTCCACGGCGGCGAGCAGATGTTGGTCGATGGCGTGGACTCCGCCTGCGCCGAGGAGGCCGATGAGGTGGAGGGTCCCACCTTTCTTCCGTAGATGCGCACCAAGCTCCAAAAGTGGCGGCAACTGATAGAACTGCCCCGAAGAGATCGATTGGGAAATGCGGACCAGATCCTGAGGGACGACCCGGCCGGCCCCGAGGTTTAAATGCCCGACTTCACTGTTGCCCATCTGGCCCTCGGGAAGGCCGACGGCGAGCCCGCTCGCGTTGAGGAGGGTCCGTGGGAAACGTTCCCAAACGCGGTGCCACACGGGCGTCGAGGCCATTTCAATCGCGTTCCCCGCATGCTCAGGCCGGTAGCCCCAACCGTCGAGGACCACCAAGCACACCGGGCGGGTGGGCCCAGACGTCGTGCCGCCGTTTGACATGCTCCTCCGCGTGTTCTACTATGCGCCAGAATGACTTTCGCGCCGCAATCTAGTCCTCTACAGGACTTGCTACCAGCCTTTCGGGGCCTCGTCTTGGCCTCGTGTCTCGGTGCCAGTTTGGCGGCCCAGGCCCCGCAACGGACCATCACCGAAGCACCGTTCCACAAGGAGCCTGGCGGGGTTCGTCTCGGCACACTTGGGCCCAAGACCCAATGGCCGGTTAGCCGGGCGCAAGGGGATTGGATCGAGGCCACAGTCGGCGGCTGGCTCTTTACCCAATCCACTGGGGCCGCCGGGCGGGACGGCTACGATTTGGCCGTTACGGCGGAAGGTGGGGAAAACCTGAGGGCGGCTCCTGACGCGAACGCGGCCGTCTTGGGGCATGCGGTCAATGGCGCGCTCTTCAAGAAACTCGGTGCCAGGGGTCGCTGGACCCAAGTAACTCGCTCGGCGTGGCTGCCCCGGCGTGCGTTTCCCCAGAACAAGCCCACGGCCAAGGTATCGGCACCTTCGCGGCCCGACTCTGTCGTAGGAGTGGCGCCGGGAGCACCGGCTCCGCCGCACGAAGCGGCCAGTTTGCTCAAAGGGGCCACGATCGTTCGCACGCCGAGTGGTGCCGCGGTGGCCACATCCTTGTCCGATGGCGAGGTGAGGGTCGTCCAACGCACCGGGGATTGGGCCAAGATCGAGGTGACCGGTTGGGTGCGCTCCTCGGAGCTTGGCCCGGCTCGCCTGGGCACCGGGCCGAGGGTAACGCCGTCGGATTTGCGGACCAATCCCGAGCGGTACGTGGGCCAGATCGTGATCTGGCGACTGCAGTTCCTTGCCTTGCAGAGCGCCGATGCGCTGCGACCCGAAGTCCCAGAGGGCCAGCAATATGTTTTGGCGCGCGGACCGTTGCCGGAGGCGGGGTTTGTCTACCTCATCGTGACCAAGGACCAGGCCGAACGATTCAAGCAAATGCAGCCGTTGGACGAATTCGATGCGCGGGCCCGGGTGCGGGCGGCCAAGACGCGATACCTCCCGAATCCCGTGCTCGAATGGTTGGATACCGGAAAGGAAGGACAGCGATGAACGAGCAACTCAGGCAGCGCATTCTGCGCCGGTTGGAGACGCTCACCGACGACCGGGGCTACCAGATTCTCGACTATGTAGAGTTTCTGGAGAGCCGCTATGCCCAGCGCCAAAATCCGACCAACCTCTTCGCTCGATTCAGCGAAGGCGTCGAGAATACGATGCGGGCGGGCAGAATTCCGGTGAAAGCCATCTCGGGCACGATCGGCCTTATGGATTCGGCTTCGAAGGTGATGAAAGGAGTTGCTGCCGCGGCGAAATCGGTGGTGGAAGAGGCAGTGAGCACCACAAAGCCGGCGATCGGTCCTCCCACTTCTGGACCCCCCCCGACCCCGGTGGCGCCGAGCGACAAACCCTAGCGCAACCTGCTTGCGTTCGCCGCATTTCGGCTCTACACTACTAGATGTTTGCCGAAAGCCACTGCCACAGGCCCCGCACGCTCCGGAGTTCCGCTCCCGCTGTCGGGGCCGCATGAGCCCCATTCGTGCTGGGTATGCGCTGACCTTCGATGATGTTCTGTTGGTCCCCCGACATTCGAAAATGCATCCGCGTGAAGTCCAGACAAGTAGTCGGTTCACGCGCACGATCTCCTTGCAAATTCCGATGATTTCCGCCGCCATGGATACGGTCACCGAATCCGAAATGGCGATCGCGATGGCGCGGGCCGGTGGGATCGGCGTCATTCACAAAAACATGCCCATTGACCGCCAAGCAGCCGAAGTCGATCGCGTCAAGCGAAGCGAGAGCGGCATGATTCTCAACCCGATCACCCTGGGACCCGACCGACCGGTGCGCGAAGCCGCCTCTCTGATGAGGCGGTTTCGCATTTCTGGGGTCCCGATCGTCGACGCCCGCGGTTGTTTGATCGGGATCATCACGAATCGGGATCTCCAGTTCGAGCGCGATCTCGACAAACCGATCGCCTCCGCGATGACCAAAGAGGGGCTCATCACCGCGCCGGTGGGGACGGACCTCGACGAGGCGGAGCGCATTTTGGCCAAACATCGGATTGAGAAACTCCCGGTGGTGGACCATGATGGCGTGTTGCGCGGCTTGATCACCGTGAAGGACATATTCAAGCGGCGCGAGCATCCCAATGCCAACAAGGACCTGCATGGACGCCTGCGGGTTGCCGGGGCGCTCGGGGCCGGTCCGGATACGCCTACGCGCGCCAAGGCGCTGGTCGATGCCGGCGTGGACGTCCTCGTGGTCGACTCGGCGCACGGACACAGCGATGGCGTGCTTGCGACCATCGAACGACTCCGACAATCATTTCCCGACGTGCAGCTGGTCGGCGGAAATGTCGCGACCGAGGCTGGGGCGCGGGAACTCGTGAAACGGGGAGTCGACGCGGTCAAGGTTGGCATCGGACCGGGGAGTATTTGTACCACGCGGGTGGTCACGGGGGTCGGCGTGCCGCAAGTCACCGCCATTGTTGAGTCCCTCCGCGGAACCGACGGTATTCCGATCATTGCGGATGGCGGGATCAAGTATTCCGGTGACATTGTCAAGGCCATCGCGTCCGGCGCGGATTCCGTCATGATGGGATCGATGCTGGCGGGGACGGAAGAAAGTCCCGGGGAATCGATTCTGGCGGAGGGTCGACGATTCAAACTGATTCGTGGCATGGGCAGCCTGGCCGCGATGCAGGACGGCTCCGCCGACCGGTACTTCCAGGAGGGCGAGCTCGCGCCGTCGAAGATGGTGCCTGAGGGGATTGAAGGGCGGGTGCCGTACAAGGGTCCGGTTGCCGATGTACTCTACCAGATGGTGGGTGGCCTCCGCAGCGGGATGGGATATTGCGGCGTTGCCACGATCGCCGAACTCCAGCGTGATGTGGAAATGGTGCAGATTACGACTGCCGGGCTCCGCGAATCTCACCCCCACGACGTGACCATCACCCGAGAAGCACCTAACTACAGCGCCTGATCCTTGACGCAAGGCCGATTGGGAGCGTACTCTAGCTTCCGGTGTAGCACCTCCCGTTTTTCCGCTCCGGTTTCACCGAGGTCACTATGAACCTGTGGGCCACGAAGTCGATCACCTCGCTGCGTGCCGCCGCCGACGCTGAAGGGGACCGTTCCCTCAAGCGCACCCTCGGACCACTCAACCTCATCACCCTCGGAATCGGCGCCATCATTGGCGCCGGCATCTTTGTCCTCACCGGGGTTGCGGCCGGCCAGAGCGCGGGCCCCGGTGTCGCCATCTCCATGGTGCTGGCCGGCATCGGGTGTGCCTTTGCCGGTCTCTGTTACGCGGAGATGGCGAGCGCAGTACCCGTCGCCGGCAGTGCGTACACCTACTCGTACGCAACCCTCGGGGAGTTGGTGGCATGGATCATCGGCTGGGACCTGATTCTGGAGTATGCGATGGGAGCGGCATCGGTCGGGGTGGGGTGGTCCGCGACCTTCGTGAGTTTTCTCAAGCTGTTCGGGATTCATCTCCCCAGTGAATTGACATCGGCGCCCTTCGTGGTGTGCTCCTCCACCATGGTGACCCAGGCCGTCTCCGGCTGTTCGTCGGTCGGATGGCACGCTTCCGGGGCCATCGTCAACCTCCCCGCGATTTTCATCGTGCTCCTCATGAGCGCCATCCTGGTAGTCGGAATCAAGGAATCGGCCAACTTCAACACAGTCATGGTTCTGATAAAAGCGGGCGTACTGGTCCTCTTCGTGGGGTTCGGCTTCCTCTATGTCAAAACCAACAACTGGCATCCGTTCATTCCGCCCAATACCGGCGAATGGGGAACCTTCGGCTGGTCGGGCGTGTTGCGCGGCGCAGGGCTGATTTTCTTTGCCTACATTGGATTTGATGCCGTCAGCACCGCCGCGCAGGAGGCGAAGAATCCCAAACGGGACATGCCCATCGGCATCTTGGGCTCGCTGGCTATCTGCACTGTCCTGTACGTGCTGGTGTCGCTGGTGATGACCGGACTGCTTCCCTACACCGAGCTTAACGTCGCCGCGCCGGTCATTCTGGTCGTCGAAAGGGTGAAGGAACTTGCGTGGTTCCTGCCGGTCGTCACAATCGGCGCCACCTTGGGGCTCGCGTCCACGATTATGGTGATGCTCCTCGGGCAGTCCCGGGTCTTCTATTCCATGTCGCGCGACGGGTTACTCGGCAAATGGGCCGGGGCGGTGCATCCGAAATTCCGCACGCCATGGCTTTCCACTATCTACACCGGGCTCGCGGTCGCGTTTTTCACCGGGCTCTTCCCCATCCAAATCCTTGGCCAATTGGTGAACATCGGCACGCTGCTCGCGTTCGTGTTGGTGTGCGCCGGCGTCTGGATTCTCCGCCGAACGCGACCGGATCTCGAGCGGCCTTTCCGCACTCCCTGGGTGCCCTTCGTGCCTATCATGGGCATACTTTGCTGCTTGGGGCTCATGGCAACGCTGCCGTTCGACACCTGGATTCGACTGTTCGTCTGGCTGCTCATCGGTTTCGTGATCTACTTCGGATACGGCCGGCATCATAGCGTGCTCCAAAAGGAGCGAGAGGCGGCCGCTACAAAACAGTAGCCCAGGTCACATCTACGGCAGTGTTGAGCGTACCCCGCGTTCGCGCGGGGTCGTCCGTATGGTTTGCGTCCTTCCACTCCGATCGAGGTGTTCATGGATCTCTTCCGGCGCAAGAGCGTCACCGACCTCCAGGCCGAAGCGGCCTCCGACCAGGGCCTGAGGCGCGTACTCGGCCCCGCCAATCTGATCATGCTGGGCATCGGCGCGATCATCGGCACCGGCATTTTCGTCCTCACCGGAACGGTGGCCGCGTTGAATGCGGGCCCGGCGGTCGTGCTTTCCTTCGTGTTGGCCGGCGTCGCGTCGATTTTCGCCGCGCTCTGCTATGCGGAATTCGCCGCGCTCGTTCCGATCGCTGGTAGTGCCTACACTTACGGGTACGCAACGCTTGGAGAGCTTTTCGCCTGGATCATCGGGTGGGACTTGGTGCTGGAGTACGGCTTGGCCGCGACGACCGTCGCGATCGGCTGGTCGGGGTATGTGGTGTCCTTTCTCAAAGACGTCGGAATTACGGTTCCTCCGGCGTTTTCCGCTGCCGCCGGAAGTACGGTGACCCTGGCCGACGGGTCGACCATTACCGCCATCTTCAATCTCCCCGCGGTCATCATCGTCGCGCTGGTCACGTGCTTGCTGGTCGTTGGCATCAAGGAGTCCGCCAACGTCAACAACGTGATCGTCTTCATCAAGGTCGCGGTGGTCCTTCTGTTCATCGCCCTTGCAGCGCATGCGATCAATCCCGCCAACTGGCACCCGTTCATACCTCCGAATACGGGTCAGCGAGAGAGCTTCGGGTTCACCGGAGTCGTGGCCGGTGCCGGAGTTGTGTTCTTCGCCTACATCGGGTTCGATGCCGTGAGCACCGCGGCGCAGGAGGCCAAGAATCCGCAGCGCGACATGCCGATGGGCATCATCGGATCCCTGCTGATCTGTACGGTGCTGTACATCATCGTCTCCGCCATCGCGACCGGCGTCGTGCCGTACGCTGAGCTCAACGTTCCGGATCCGATCGCGAAGGTTGCGGATCGCGCCGGCCTTGGGTGGGTCTCTTCACTGATCAAGCTCGGCGCGGTCGCGGGCCTCTCATCGGTGATTCTCGTGCAACTCATGGGCCAGGCCAGGGTGTTCTATTCGATGTCAAAGGATGGCCTCCTGCCTCCAATCGTGAACAAGATCCATCCGAAATTCCACACCCCCTATATCACCCAGATCGTGATCGGGATCGCGGTGGCGATTCCAGCGGGGTTCCTGACCGTCCGTGAGGCCAGCAGCTTGGTGTCGATCGGCACCCTGCTCGCGTTCGCGATCGTGTCGGCTGGGGTGTTCGTCCTGCGGGTGCGAGAACCCAATCTGCATCGCCCCTTCAAGACGCCGTTCGTTTGGTTCGTGAGCGTGATGGGGGTCCTGAGCTCGGTGTACCTCATGTACTATCTCCCGCAGCGAACCTGGATCCGCCTCTTCGTGTGGCTTGCGATCGGAATGGTGGTGTATTTCGGGTACGGCATCCGCAATTCAAAGTTGGCGAAACAGCCGCCGCGATAATCCTCGCGAAGCGCTGGACTGTTTTGCAGCGAGGGAGCATCCGCGAGGATGCTCCCTCGTCGGCATTCCGTAGCCCTATGTCGCTCGGTTATCTTGCCGAGATGGCCGAACGATTGTCGCTTCCCGTCGAGAAGATCAATTGGGCCCAGGACTTCGCGGATCTCCTGGTGCCCGGCAAACGCATTTGCGTCACCACGCACGTCAATCCGGATGGTGATGGCATTGGAAGCTCGGTCGGGTTGGTCCGGTTGCTGCGGGAATTCGGCGCGAATGCAATCATCGTGAACCCAACTCCCACACCGAGTCGCTTCCAGTTTCTCTTTCGCGAGCTGCCGGGAGTCGATCGAACCGTCGAAGCGGTGAAGGAACTGCGGCGCGCGGACGTCATCGTCGTGCTCGATATTGCCGATGTCGACCGTTTGGGCATGCTCTCGGAGACCGTGGCCTCGCGCGGTGTTCCGGTCGCGTGTGTGGATCACCATATCAGCCCAGGCCACCTACCCGCTGGTCCGCGGTATGTCGATTCGGGCGCCGCGGCTACCGGCGAGTTGATCTTCGAGATCGCGTTGGCGAACGGGTGGCAGGTTACCCGCGAGGCGGCCCGGGCGTTGTATGTGGCCATCCTCACGGATACGGGCGGATTCCGCTTCAGCAACACGCATCCCCGCACCCTTCGGATCGCGGCCGAGCTGCTCGAAACCGGTATCGACCCGGAAGAGATCTATCTGGATGTTTACGCCAACGCTCCCGAGGGACGACCACGTCTATTAGCCGAGGCCCTCCAAACATTGGTGGTGGAGCCGGAGTGTGGCCTCGCCTGGGTGACCGTTCCGCCGGGTGTAGTCGAGCGGCTCGGCCTCTCCTCGGACGACCTCGAAGGGGTCGTCGAGTTTCCGAGGTCCATCGCCGGAGTTCGTCTTGCATTACTCTTCCGCGAGATTCATCAAGGACGGGTGAAGGTCTCGCTGCGTTCGGTCGGGAAGGTGGACGTCGCAGCGTTTGCGCGTCAATTCGGTGGCGGTGGGCATACCAAAGCAGCAGGCGTTTCCTTGGTCGGCACCCTGGCCGAGGTCCAGGCGACGGTCCTCGCCGCCGCACGCACTTTTCTCGCGTCGGATCCTTGTAGTTGACCCTCCTCGCCCCTCCGGTATATTGCCGCAAACAACGTTGATTCCTGCTCGAATGATGGTAGGGTCATGATGGATATTCTGGATCACATTGAGCGCACCTTGGACACGCTGCGGCCCTACATTGCTTCCCATCGGGGGAGTGTTGAAATCGTGGATTTCGATCCCTCCGATGGGACACTGCTGGTCCGACTTGGTGGGACGTGCCAGGGATGCTCCGCCTCAACGCAAACGCTCCGGCTCGGCATCGAAGCCCGGCTTCGAGAGTCCGTGCCCGAAGTGAAACAGGTTGAGGCCGTCTAGTGAAGGAGTTCTGATTGTCAGACAGTCTTCAGGACCGGGTGACCGCGGCGCTCGCCCGCATCCGGAATCCTCGCCTCGAAAACGATCTCTTGTCGGCGGGGATGATTCGAGACCTCATGGTCGAAACCGATGGCCGGATTGCCTTCACTTTTCTTCTGGCCCGGGAAGACCCTGCCACGCTGGTTCGCGAAGCCCGGAACGCGGTGAAGGCGCTCGACGGCGTGAACCCGGATGGGGTCAAGATCACCGTCGTTGATCCGGCCGGCCCGGCCAAATCCAGCCACGGGCCACCGGCCCCTGTCCCCCAATCGGCGGGGTCCGTCCCCGCACCAACCCCTACTGAATTTCCCAAACTCGGTCGAGTGATCGCCGTCTCCTCCGGGAAAGGTGGGGTGGGGAAGTCCACCGTCGCTGCCAACCTGGCCATTGCTCTGGTGCACTTGGGCCATCGGGTGGGGGTCATGGATGCCGACGTGTACGGACCAAATATCCCCCGTATGTTCGGCATCTTCGAAAAGCCTCCAGTGACCGGCGGGAAGATGCAACCGATCGAGGCCCATGGCGTCAAGCTCATGTCGCTCGGGTTTTTGATCGATCGCGACGCGCCGGCCATCTGGCGCGGTCCGATCATCATGAAAATCATCCAGCAGTTTCTGCGCGATGTGAACTGGGGAGATCTCGACTACTTCATCGTCGATATGCCGCCGGGAACCGGTGATGCTCAGCTCTCGCTCGTCCAGTCGATTCAGGTCGCGGGTGCGGTGATCGTCACGACGCCGCAAGAGATGGCGGTGGGCGATGCGCTGCGCGGCGCAAAGATGTTCGAGAAGGTCAATGTCCCCGTCTTCGGCATTGTGGAGAATATGAGCGGCTTTACCGATCCGGAAACCGGGAAGCACTGGAATTTGTTCTCGGAAGGTGGTGGCGCACGGTTGTCTGCGGAAATCGGCGCGCCACTCCTCGCGAAGATACCGCTCCAACCCGACCTGGCGGAGTTGGCCGACCACGGGCAGCCGATCATTATCGCGTCACCGACCAGTCCCGCGGCCGTTGCCCTCCGCCAAGCCGCAGTCACGCTCCACCAGAGCGCGGCCAAACGCAGTGTGGCTCTCCCGATCCTCCAAGGCTGAGCAGCTACTCACTGCGTTCCAGAGCCTGTTCCAAGTCTGCAATCACATCGTCAACGTGTTCGAGCCCGACGGATACTCGAATCAGTCCGGGAACGATACCCACCCGCTGACGATCTTCCTCGCTCAACTTGGAATGGGTGGTGGACGTCGGATGCGTCACAATGCTTCGGGTGTCCCCGAGATTCGGGCTATGAGAGAGGAGCTGGACCGAGTCGAGGAATCGACACGCCCGCGGGAGTCCACCCTTCACCACCAACACCACGATCCCGCCGCCGAATCGCATTTGGCGCTTCGCGATTGACTGTTGAGGGTGATTCGCAAGAAACGGATAGCGGACCTCCTCCAACGCCGAATGGTTCGCAAAGTGCTCGGCGATCCTGAGCGCGTTGTCGCAGTGCCGCTCCATGCGAACGGCGAGCGTTTCGAGGCTCTTCGAAAGAATCCACGCGTTGAACGGCGATAGCGAGGGACCGGTATGCCGGGCGAAGAATCGGATGTCGGCGACAAGGTCTTTTCTGCCGACGATCACCCCGCCCAGCGTCCGACCCTGCCCATCGAGAAACTTCGTCGCGGAATGGACCACCAAGTCGGCGCCGAGTGGGATCGGCTTCTGCAGGTACGGCGTGGCAAAACAGTTGTCCACCACGAGCCGCAACTGTCGGCGCTTACAGAGTCCGCCCAGCCATTCCAGATCGATCAACTCCAACCCGGGATTTGATGGAGTCTCCACGAACACCAGCTTGGTGGTCGGCTCGATTGCCCGTTCCCACTCGTCCGGCGTGCCGGTGTCCACGTACGTATGCCGAATGCCCCACTTCGGAAAAAGCTTGGTCAGGATCTGGTGAGTGGAGCCGAACAACGCCCGAGACGCCAGGATGTGATCGCCGGCCTGCAGCAGACCGGCCATGGATGCAAATACCGCAGCCATTCCCGATGCGGTCGCAATCCCGTCCTCCGCGCCCTCCAGCAAGCACATCTTCTTTACGAACTCGTCCACGGTCGGATTGGAGTACCGGGTGTAGATGTTCCCGCTGATCTCATCGGCGAACAGAGCTCGGGCCTGTTCCGCGTCGTCGAATACAAAACTCGACGTGAGGTACATCGGAGTGGAATGCTCCCGCTCGCCTGTTTGCGGTGTTTGGGTCCGGATAGCGAGGGTTTCAAAATGCGCGTCGGATTCGGTCATGCGGGATATTATCGAGGCCGGGGACTCAGGACTAGGGGATCCTACTTCCACTCCACCTTGACGTCTCCCAATGCCGCACTGAGGGCAATGCTCAAGTGATGACTCGCGCCGGTATAGCCGGCTGAGACGTAGGCGCCATTCTCATCCTTGGTGAATCCAGGTAGGTCGAGTTGAGAAAGAAAGCGCTCTACCTCGAGTCGGACCCCGAGGTTCTTGGGAAGCCGGAGTGTCAGCCCCCCGAGCGCCATATGGAGTCTGGCCTTGGCATCGCTCGACCATTCCCCGGTCCAGTCCAGGAGGATGCTGCCAACGCCTCCGTCGAATTGAAACTCCCGGCATCTGCTGTTACCCAGCTGTTCCACGATGAGCTCCGCGGCCCCGGAACTGAACTTGGCCAACCCGCACTCAGTTCGATTGGGCTCTCTCCACCGCACGACCGTTCGGCTCGCCCCGTTGTTGATTTCGAGACTGGAAAGCGCGAGCCCTCCAAGATCCAGGTCGCCCTCGGCGGCTCCGAGACTCGCATCCAACGCGAAGATCACAGCCGGGGAGAGCAGCACTGTCGCGTCTTGGGCGAGGTGCTCGCGGCCGTGTACTCGAACCCCGGTTCTGCCGATGGAGGAGATGCCAAGGCGCACCGAATGGGATGCTTCGGTGTATTCGGACAGCGGGCGGAATCGCTCGGTATCGTACCGGAGCTGCATGTGGTACAGCGTGGCGCCTGGACCGCGACGGAGCGTCACCCGGCCCGCGCCGAACTCAATGGTCGCGGTGGCCTTCCGGTCGCCCTGCACCGATCGGGAGGTGGCGAAGTCGCGCATTGCCTGGGCCCAAGCGCTGGTAGCACCACCGAATAGAAGGGCCGTGCACGTAAGCAGTTTAGCGTTCACGATCGCGACGGCTTGCCTGAGGTGCCGTCCCCCGGCTGACCGCGGGGACACCGAACCGGGGTGTTGCCCACAAGTACTCGTCGGTGAGCGCCTCTTGTGGAAGGTATCGGCCGCTGAAATTCGGCCGAATGCCCGCGCGACTCAGCAACATCGCGCCCATCCCGATGGTGGTGAGCAGCCAGGTGGCAAGACTCGCGGCGCCCCACATCAACCCCCCTGCGATAGGCACCCATCCGAGAAGCGCCCAAGCCAGCCAGACGGAAAAGAACCCACCCAGGCCGAGCAGGAGGTAGCCGTAGCTGTTGGTGGTGCCAACTCGAAT
The DNA here is from genome assembly GCA_025358055.1 of Gemmatimonadota bacterium. Lineage (GTDB taxonomy): Bacteria > Gemmatimonadota > Gemmatimonadetes > Gemmatimonadales > GWC2-71-9 > JANYKV01. The sequence continues at coordinate 22,005 of JANYKV010000002.1, read as the reverse complement.
ACCGGCCGCCATCCGGCGGCGGGCTTGGAACTCTCCCATGGCGTGGGTCACTGCAATCAGCCCACCGAGAGATCCGACCAGCACGACGAGACCCAGAGCAATGAGAGCGAAGGGCAACAGGAGTATTCCGACCACGCTCAAAACGAGCCCGACCGTGAGCGCCGCGAACGTGGGAAGCAAGAGGACCTGGCCCAGGACGCCGACCACAAAGGATCGGAGAAGGGATTGTGTCACGGTATCGCTGACGATATCGAGGTGGGTCCGTCCGAACGTGACGACGCCGAACCCGAGTACAGCGAGAGTGCAGAAAATGCCCAGCAGGCCCGCAATGCGGTGGAAGGTGGCCGTGAGCGGTGCGATCGTTGCTTCGGCGGAAGAAGATGGGAGGGATTGGCCATACTCGCTCGCATTGCCGGTGATCATTCCGCCGTCATCCTTTACGTGACCGCCGAAGGCGACCACGTCTCCCTCGACCCGCCCACCGCGATGAAGCACAATGTCCCCGTCAACCGCGACGACGTTACCGTGGACTAGGCCGTACACATCGGTTCTTCCCCGAACCACGAGGACCGGACCGGCGAGTGTCTGGCCACCGTCGATCCGGAATGCGCCCAAATGAGCCTGACCTTCCTTCAAAGAAATCTTCGGCTGACGGGATCCCTGAATGGCCCGGCGTAGACGGTCCTCCAAGGAAAGCGGGTCGCCGAGTGCGCGGAGGTCGATCGTTTGATCTGAGGGTTTGGTCTGAGCATCCTGCGAGGGAGCGGGTGGGCTGATGACGAAGGACGCCGCGAGCAGAACATTGGGTGCGGTCAGTCCCAAGAGCGGGAGTGCCGCTACCGCCACGGAGCCGAGCGTACTAGTGCGCATTGGCCGAGGTCGGTGCGGGTGCCGCGAGGAGTCGACGCATCATGACGACTCCGCCGGTGTAAGCGACCATGCTCGCTGCCAGGACCAGTGCGAGCCTCGTTGAGGTGCCCCACACCGTTCGAAGCCCCGCGTACCAAGGTTGCTCTGTGATGTTCGCGGTCGCCGTCTGCAGCCCAAGCCAAACCAGCCGGCTACTCTCGCTCATCAGCAGCTTGGCCCAACCGGTCACCAAAGCTTGATGCTGGAGGGACCACAGCACGCTGGCCGTCGCTGAACCCACCACGACGATTGCGATGCTTGCGGCCCAAGCCAGGGTTCGTCGGCTGACGACGAAGCGCTGTCCGGTGCGGGTGGCTGGCTCCGTAGAGCTGGCGGGCTGGAGGGCCACTCGTGCCATGACTCGTGATTCAAAGGACGCGGCGGGAGTCCACGTCTCAAGGGTGGTGAGCGCTTTCCGGAGGTCGAGATCCGCTGTGGCTGCGGATCGGCACCGCTCGCACGTCTCGAAATGAAACCTTGCTGTTGGGGAGAGTTGCCCACTCTCGTAATCGTCGTAGTCGTCGAACGACCAGTGGTCAGAAGGCGAAGGTTTCATACGTGGTCCTCGTACGTAGGCGTAACTGCGAATGTTTCAGGCGCGAAGGTGTCCCAAAATGACACGTAGTTCATTCCGTGCACGGTGGATGTACGTCTTCACGGTGCCAAGTGGTAGGCCCATTATTTCGGCAATTTCTTCGTACGATCGGCCTTCTACATGTCGGAGTAAAATGCAGGTTCGATACTCCGGGCGGAGCTGCGCGATACCGGCCTCGATCGAACTGCCCAATTCTCGCGCTTCCACCGTTTCCAGCGGCGACTCCTGATGGTCACCCACCTGCAACACCGTGGCCTCTACCGCGTCGGGTGTTTCCGCGTGAGGTGAGCCGTCGAGAGACAGGGTGTCGAGCTCGCGACGGCGCAGGTGATCAATCGCCGCGTTGTTCGCGATCTTGAAGACCCAAGAGGAGAATTTGAATTCGGGACGATAGCTGGCGATGGCGTTCAAGACTTTGATGAAGGTCTCTTGGGCGAGGTCTTCTGCGAGCTCTCGGTTTCGTACCATGCGGTAGATCAGCGAGAAGACGGGACGCTGGTAGCGACGGATCAATTCCCGGTAGGCGGCCTCGATGCCTTGGCACGCCAGTGCCACCACTTCCTGGTCGGTCAGGGCCGTGAGGGGCTCGCGAGATTCAGCCACGTGGGCGCTCTCGGCTTGCGAAGAGGAATTCCGGGGGACTACATTGGGCGGCCATGTTAGCCACCGACAGGGATTTACCGATCACCGGAGGGGCTGAGAAACGCGCCTACGTGCAGCAGGTGTTTTCCTCGATCGCGCCGCGCTACGATCTGCTCAATCATGTGCTCAGCCTCAATATCGATCGATGGTGGCGCCGGATCGCGGTTCGCCAGCTGGACTGGGAACGGGCGCCTGCCGGCTCCTATTTAGACCTGTGTGCCGGGACCCTGGACTTAGCCGCGACTCTGGGCAATCAACCCACGTTCACCGGCCACGTCATCGGGGCGGATTTTGCCCTCCCGATGCTCCTTCGCGGTCACGGGAAGTCTCCCCGGGTCGTTCCTCTCAGCGCCGATGCTCTCGTGTTGCCCTTCCGTGACGCTAAGTTCGACGGGGCGACGGTTGGGTTCGGCGTCCGCAACCTCACGGACCTGGACGCCGGACTCAAGGAGGCCGCACGCGTGCTCAAGCCCAGTGCTCGTCTGGTGATCCTGGAATTTACGACTCCTCGTTGGCAACCGATGCGCGCGATATACTTTGCCTACTTCCGCCATGTGCTGCCACTCATCGGACGCCTCATTTCGAAACATACGACTGCCTACTCCTACCTGCCAGAGTCCGTATTGGCGTTTCCCGATCCGGACGAGCTCGCTCGCCGGATGGTGCGGGCCGGATTCGCATCCGTTGAACATCGCACGCTCCTCGGCGGGATCTGTGCTTGGCATGCGGGCACCAAAGAGTGAGGAGGGAACGGCACGGTCATGGCACTCGATAACCTGAGGGAATTTCTCCGCGAAATCGAACGTAGCGGTGAGCTCGTGCGTGTCGCTCATCCGGTGAACACCCATCTCGAGATCGCCGAGATCGCGGATCGGGTGATGAAGAGTCCGGGCGGCGGGCCAGCGCTGCTATTCGAGCAGCCGATGTTGCCGAATGGTCAACCGAGCGAGTACCCCGTGGCCATCAACTTATATGGGTCCATGCGCCGAATGTGCCTCGCGTTGGGCACTGAACGGTTGGACGATATCGGCGGCCGCATCAGCGAGATGCTCAACTTGAAGGTCCCCGAGGGGCTATTCGGCAAACTCGCGATGCTGCCCAAGCTGGCGGAAATGGCCAAGTTCCCCCCCCGGACCAAAGGAGGACGGCCTCCCTGCCAAGAGGTCGTGGCCCGAGAAGGAGAGTTGAACCTCGACACGATCCCATTTCTCACGACCTGGCCCGGCGACGGCGGACGTTACATCACCCTCCCGATGGTGATCACGCAGGATCCGGTGCGTGGGATTCGAAACGTTGGGATGTACCGGATTCAGGTCCTCGGCCCCGATACCCTCGCGATGCATTGGCAGCGCCACAAAGTCGGGGCCGCCCATTGGCGTGAGATGGCCGCCAAAGGCGAGCGAATGCCGGTGGTGATCGCCCTTGGAGGAGATCCGGCCAGCATTTACTCCGGGTCCGCTCCGCTCCCGCCCACGATCGATGAGTTTCTGTTCGCGGGCTTTCTGCGGAAGAGCCCCGTAGAGTTGGCGCCGGCCGTTACCTGTGATCTCGCGGTCCCCGCGGAGGCGGATTTCGTCATCGAAGGCTACATCGACCCGGCTGAAGCTCTGGTCTTGGAAGGACCGTTCGGCGACCATACAGGCTTCTATTCCCTGGCTGACTACTATCCGAAGGTGCACGTGACGGCAGTGACCCGGCGCCGCGCGCCGGTCTACCCCGCCACACTCGTTGGCCGTCCACCGATGGAGGACTTCTATCTGGGGCACGCCACGGAGCGGATTTTCCTTCCGCTCCTCAAGCTCACCGTGCCCGAGATCGTGGACTATCATATGCCCGCGCCGGGCATTTTCCACAACCTCGTCTTCGTCTCGATCGACAAGCAGTATCCGGGTCAGGCCTACAAGGTGATGAATGCTCTCTGGGGCCAAGGGTTGATGTCGTTGGCGAAGGTGCTCGTCATCGTGGACAAACACGTCAACGTCCGAGACCCTGATGAAGCTTGGTGGATCGCCCTCAACAACATTGATCCTGAACGCGACGTGCGGTTTACCATGGGGCCGGTGGATGTGCTGGACCATTCGAGTCGCGCGTTCACGTACGGCAGTAAAATGGGCATCGATGGGACGCGTAAGTGGTCGGAGGAAGGGTTCAGTCGGCCCTGGCCGGAGCTCATCACGATGGATGCCGCGACCAAGTCGGCCGTGGACGCCATGTGGCCGAAGCTCGGCATCCGGCTCGGCGCCGGTAAGGAGTGAGGTGTGAACGATAAGGTGATGCGAGAAGGTCAGACGTTCGAGGGCCAGTCGCTCTTCGTGCGGTACCTCAATCTCGTCAAGCTGCCGCACACTTTGTTCGCACTCCCCTTCGCGTTACTTGGAGTCCTTGCGGCCGCCGCCCGGGCGCCGGTAACGGCCCGGATGATCGGACTGGTCATTCTCGCCTTTTCCAGCGCGCGCTGGGTGGCAATGGGGTTCAATCGGATCGCGGATCGAGAGCACGATGCCCGGAACCCGCGGACGCAGAACCGGGAGTTGCCGCGCGGGGCGCTCACTCTGGGTCAGGCCTGGGTGTCCGTGGTTCTCGCCGCCATCATCTTTTTGGTCTCTGCCGCACTCCTCAATCCCCTTTGCTTCAAATTGAGCCCGCTGGCCCTGGGATGGATCACCCTATACTCTCTCGCGAAACGTTTCACCTGGTGGCCCCATCTTTGGCTCGGACTCAGTCTCGCCATTGCGCCCGTGGGTGGATATCTGGCGATCGTTGGCCGGTGGAGCGAACCGTGGTGGTTGCTCGCGGTGATCACCGTTGGTGTGGCGGCGTGGGTTGCCGGCTTCGACATCTTTTACGCACTTCCCGACGAAAGCTTCGACCGCCAGGAGGGCCTCCGCAGCGCGGTGGTGCGTCTCGGAGAGCGCCGTGCCATTGTCCTCGCCAAGGTGCTGCATGGTCTCACCATTCCGGCGCTCGCACTCTTTGGTTTTGGGGCGGGCTTTGGCTGGTGGTATGTTGCCGGCCTCGTTGTCGCCTCGGCGATTCTGGTATACGAGCATCAATTGGTAAAGCCTGGGGATCTGTCCCGTCTCGACGCGGCGTTTTTCACCATGAACGGGGTGATGAGTGTCACAGTGTTTCTTTTCGCTCTGGTCGACCGAGTCGCCGCATGAATCGTCCGCTGGGCGTTGATCACTCGGGGCCGCCCCGTCAGCGACCGGATCCGAAACGGGCCCGACCGTCGCCGCCGCAACAGCCGGCGACGCGACCGGTACCGCCAGTGCCGCCTCCCAAACATCCGGCTCGGGTGCCGACCCCCAATCGGAGGGGCCGCTGAGCGAGCTTCCGGTCGTCCTGGCCATCACCGGTGCCTCCGGAGCGCCGTATGGCGTTCGCCTTCTCGACGCCCTGGCCCGGCATCAGGTGCCCGTATGGCTCATCGTGTCGAGCCACGGATGGCGATTGCTCAAGGAAGAACTCGGCATTCTCAACGTTGAGCAGTTGCGAGACTCGACCGGGGGTGATTGGTCGACCACTACGCTGTTCGAGGATGGAGATCGCGGGGCCAAGCCAGCCTCGGGATCGCAGCGCACGCGCGGCATGGTCATCTGCCCATGTTCGATGGGGACGGTGGCGGCAATTGCCCACGGCACCAGTCGCTCGTTGGTGGAGCGCGCCGCCGATGTGACCTTGAAGGAACGCCGCCGTCTCATTGTGGTGCCGAGAGAGACGCCGCTCTCTGTCATTCACCTCCGTAATCTCACGATACTCGCGGAAGCGGGAGTTGTCGTCGTGCCGGCCGCGCCGGGGTTCTACCACCGGCCCACGCGCATCGAGGAACTGATCGATTTCGTGGTGCAGCGGTTAATCGACCAATTGGACCTCCCGATCGATATTGCGCAACGGTGGCAGGGCTAGCCGCCCGCTCAGGCCCGTTCCATGCGCATCGGAATCATCTCCGACACACACGGTTTGCTCCGACCCGAAGTCTTCGATGCCTTCGCCGGTGTCGACCTCATACTTCATGCGGGTGATATCGGCCGGCCGGACCTTCTCGTTGAACTCGGAGCACTGGCCCCGGTCCTCGCCGTCTGGGGCAACACCGACGGATTCGACGTGCGTCAGCACGTGCCGGAAATTCTGGAGCAGCGGATTGAAGGGTCCGATTTCCTGATCATTCACGGTCATCAGTTCGGTTCACCCAGCCCCGACGCGCTGCACGAGGCATATCCGGACGCCGAGGTCATCATCTACGGTCACACGCACCGACCGCTACTCACCATTGTCGATACGATCGTGACCGTCCTGAATCCTGGCGGAGCTGGTCACCGCCGGTTCGACCTGCCGGCATCGGTCGGCATTTTGGAGTTGGAGCCCGGAATCCCGCCTCGCGGCCGGTTGATTCCACTCACACCGGCGGATGCCGACTGAGGCTGCGTCGGATTCCTGCGCCGAGGTATATTGGGAATCGGGGTACCGCAGATGTACCGCAACTGTCTTTTCTGCAATTCAGATCTGGGTGCGAATACGGTCTTACCAACCTTACCGGTTGGGACCAGACTCGCGTTCGATGCCACTCGTGGGCGCCTCTGGGTGATCTGCACTACCTGCCATCGGTGGAACCTGACGCTGCTGGATGAGCGGTGGGAAGCGGTGGAGGAATGCGAGCGCCGCTTCCGCGCTACGCGGCTCAGATATTCGACCGACAACATCGGATTGGCTTATCTCCCGGAAGGGCTCGCTCTCGTTCGGATCGGCGCGGCGCTCAAGCCGGAGATCGCGGCCTGGCGCTACGGCCGACTGATTCGGCGTTGGCTGCCGGCGATCCGGAGCGGCCCGATTACATTGGGCTTTCGGCGTGCCCTCGACCACACCGGTGAGATGGCGGAAGCTGCTTTTGCACGGTGGACCGGCCTCCGAGTTGGGTACGATGCCGGTACCTGGTTACGCCTCCACACGCGCCCCCATCGGATTCTTGCGGTGGCCCGTGCGGACGATGGGAGTCCGCTCGTGGTTCGCGCGCGCCACCTGGACCGGTGCGAGCTGGTGCGCCCGGGACGATCTGAGCCGTGGCGCCTCCTCGTCGAGCATGACGAGGGCTTTGCGTCGCTTAGTGGCGATGCCGGCCTCGGCGTGGCGGGTAAAATCCTCGCCGTCATGAACGGTTTCCACGCCTCCGAAGCCGATGTTCGATTCGCGGTCGCCAAGGTGGAGGACGCGGGAAACCCCGATGGCTACTTTGCCCGAGTGGCGCAGATTGCCATGCGGACCTCGTGGGGGCGTTACCCGGACGCTCCGCGGGACCCAATGCCGGACCAGGTCTGCTCCGATGCGGAGCGGGTGGCGCTGCACATTACCAAGCGATCGTTTTGGGGCCGGGGTGCCATCGGAAGCGAGCCGAGTACCCTGCTGCCGCGACTCCCATTGGTTGACCGGCTCGCATTGGAGATGGCGGCCAACGAAGATGCGGAGCGTCGGGTGTTTGGGGGCGAACTCAAGGCGCTCGCGAGCGCGTGGCGAGAAGCGGAGGAGATCGCCGCCATTGCGGATGGAATGTTTCTCTCGCGGTTGGATCGGCCCCGCTTCAGCCCCCCTCTCTCAATTGCTTCTTAGACCCATTCCTCGAGGGGTGTGGTGCGCCGGAGGGCGTCCGGATGTCGCCGGAACCAGCCCATCACGAGCAGGACCTCATCCAGCGTTGCCACGGCCAATGGTCCGGTCGCCGGTGCGGGCCGAGCCAACTCGTCTTTGACGACCCCGACAAAGGCCTCGCGCTCGATGGGGGTTGTGGGGAAGGGAAAGGCGGCGCGCACCGTGCCGTGGCGGACGAGATATGCGCGGTCGTCGCCGTAGACTCCGGGATCGCGGTACACGAATGTAAGGACCTCGATCGCCGAGCGACTTCGGGTGCTCGCGGCGAGCAACCACTCCAGACTCTCGAATCGTTCGCGCCAGCGAGCCGCCAATTCGAATTCTCCTCGGGCCGCATGATCGGACATGGCTGCGACGATTCGGTCGATGGGCTGGATGGTCCGTCCTTCCAAGAAAGCGATGGCGGTCCCGATGCGCCGCCGATAGTCCGATTCCGCCACCAATCCGGCACAGGGCCCGAGGCACAGGCCAAAATCGTATCGGGGGCAGGCCGCGTGCTGAGGCGATTCAAAAAGATCACCCTGCCCGGCAAATACGATGGGCATCCGCTCGGCACAATCGCGAATTCCGAGGAGGTCGTTCAGCGTTCGCACGCCCAGGGCGACTCGGCCCGGCGCCCCGAACGGACCATAGAGCAGTGCGTCCGGCCGGGTCGAGGGCGCCCCGCAGGTGATTCGCGGCGCTACTCCCCCACCCACCGTGACAAAGGTCGCACGCCGAGTGCGGTTCATCTGCACGTTGAAAGGGGGTCGGTACTGGCGGATGAGCCGGAGTTCTGTCAGGTAGGCCGCAAATTCGCTGGGCACATAGTCCCAGGCGATATCATGCGCAGCGTGGAGGATCCGAGCACCCTTATCGGCGGGATAGCGCGCCCTGAAATAGGACAGAAGGCGCGCGCGTAGTCGTTTCGCTTTGCCTACGTATAGCACTCGCCCAGCTGGGTCCAACATCCGGTAGACCGCTGGACGTGGCTCGGCCAATCGCGCCACCCGCAGCCGGAGCGCGGGGAGATCGGTGAGTGGAAGGGCGAGAGCGGTCCCGGCGGACATCAGCGTTGGCACCGATGGCAGAAGACGGTAATGCGCGCGTCGATCGCGTGAGTTCCCGCCAGCGTCGTTCCGCACCGCCGGCAGGGTTCGCCTTCGCGTTCATAGACCAACAGCTCGAATTGAAACTGGCCCGGCTGGCCCGTCCCGGTCCGATAGTCCCGCACGGTTGTGCCCTTGGATTCGATTGCTGCCTGCAGGATATCTTGGAGGGCGGTATGAAGTCGACCGGACGCCTCAGGAGTCACCGCCCGGGCCTCCTTGGACGGATCAATGCCGGCGATGAAAAGTGCTTCATTGGCGTAGATGTTGCCGACCCCGGCGATCACGCGCTGATCCATGAGTGCCTTCTTGATCGCCTGCCGGGTTCCTCGAAGGCGTTCCCGCAGCCGCTCGGGCGTGAACTGGGGATCGAGGGGTTCGGGTCCCAAGCCGGCGTCGTATGCGTCCCACTCCGCTTGATTCAGCAACAAGAGCGTACCAAGACGGCGGACATCGTGGTAGATCAGGACGCGGCCGTCATCCAACTTTGCCTGGACCACCGCGTAGTGTCGCTCGTCAGCCGTCAGATCTTTTTGGACCAGTAAGGATCCGGTCATTCCCGGTTGCACTACAAAGTAGTGCCCTCCGAGATCGAATACCGCATGCTTTGCTCGTCGGGTGAGGGCCCGAATTCGCCGGCCGCGCAGCCCGGCGAGGAGTCTCCGCCGGGTGACGCCGCGAAGCACGTCATCGTGGGTGAGACGGGTTGAGAGAATAGTCCGACCGACGAGCTCGGGTCGCAAATCTCGCACGATCGTCTCAACCTCGGGTAGCTCAGGCATCGGGCCTCGGTTACGACTTGAGCGTATCGAGAATCATAATTTTCTGCCAGATCTTGTTGCTAAGGCCCGTTGCCAATACTTCGACCTCGTTCACCGCGCCCAGGACGACTGGGTCGTCGACGTGTTGGCCATAGAGCGCAGCGAGTTTGCTCGTCAACGAAAGGAGCTCACTGCAGTAGTCGAGATAGCGCGAAAGCTGCCCGCGGCTCATGGTCCGCTCCGGCGAGGATGGGGTCCGCTCGGCTTGGCCCAACAGATGCTCGGGGTCCTTGGTGAGTTGGTGCATGTCCACGATGTGCGCGATGCTCCGAAGTTCGTGGAGCCCTTTGAGTGCTTCCCGCCGTCGGAGCCGAGCCTCCACGGACACCAAGAATACGACGGCGATCCCGACAAAGACGACATCGTCGATTACCGCGGCCACGGCCTGCGCAAGGGCGGCCAGGTCCTTGACCCCGGCGGGGAGCCGGAGGTTGAGCAGGGCAATGCTCGCGATTCCGATGAGCACGAGCAGCAGAAGCACCGACGCGATGCGAATGCCGAGACGAGGGCGTTGGAGCCGGGTGATGTTCTCGTGAGTGTGTTGCGCGACGCCGTAGGTCTCACGTCCCAGGTGGGCGAGGCTGGACTCCGGGAACCGTTCCGTGATGCGACGGCACAGGGTGTCGAGCGTGGCGACGATGCGGGCCGCCTCGAGCCGGCGATACCCCAGTGCGTCGTTCAGCGGCGGGCGCTTTCTCGCCATCCGATGTCTCGGCGAAATTGCTTTCCGTCAAACTGGACTCGCTCCGCGGCGACTCGGCTTGCGGCCTGCGCGGCGTGGAAGGTGGTGGCGACGCCGGTCAGCGCGAGGACCCGGCCTCCGTTGACCCGGAGCACCCCATCACGGCCTCGGGTTGTTGCCGCATGAAATACGAGGACGTCCTCAGGCAGGTCGGGCAAGGTGATCGTTGCTCCCCGCTCCACCTGATCGGGGTACCCCTTGGCGGCGAGGACGGTGGTGACAGCCGTGTCGCGGGTGACGGAAATAGCCGGGAGCTCCTCACCGCTCGCCGCGGCCCAGAACGCATCCGTGAGTCCGCCCGAAACGCGCGGCAGCATTACCTGGGTTTCTGGATCGCCGAACCGGCAATTGAACTCGATCACCCACGGCGCTCCTTGACGGTCCACCATCAGGCCGGCGTAAAGCGCACCTCGAAACGGGGTCCGCCGCCGCTCGAGCTCCAACAGAGTGGGCTGGAACACCTCCTTGATTACCCGTTCGAGTAGTGCGCGCGAGGCTAGTCCGACGGGGCTATAGGCTCCCATCCCACCCGTGTTTGGCCCGCCATCCCCCTCGAGCAATCGTTTGTGGTCTTGCGCGATGGGAAGAATGATGAGGTCGCTACCGTTGGTGATCGCGACGACCGAAATCTCCTCGCCCATCAAAAATTCTTCGACCAGGATTGCTCGGCCGGCTTCGCCGTAGGCCCCTCCCAACATCGCTCGGGCAGCCTGGGTCGCTTCTTTCCGGGTGGAGCAGACGACGACACCTTTGCCCATGGCCAGGCCCGACGCCTTCACCACGAGCGGTTCGGCGTGACTCTCAATGAAGGCCGTGGCTTTGCTGAGGTCGGTAAACGTGCTGCTAGCGGCGGTTGGTACGCCGGCCGCGGCCATGACGTCCTTCGCGAAGCTCTTCGAGGCTTCGAGTTGTGCGGCCGCGGCGTTGGGTCCGAACACCCGGCATCCACTGGCTCGCAGCCGGTCCGCAAGGCCGAGCGCGAGGGGTTCTTCCGGGCCTACGACGACGAGATCGATGCCGTACGTACTCGCCGCTTGCGAGAGCCCATCCTGATCGGTGATAGCGATGGGAATATTGGTGGCACAGAGCCCGGTGCCGGGATTGCCGGGAGCGCAATAGATCGTGGAGTCGGCCGACTCGCGTTGCAGGGCCCAACACAAGGCGTGCTCTCGGCCCCCACCCCCAACGACCAGGATCCTCATCGCCACCTATGGGTCATGATTGTTGCGCTTTCCGGAACGCGTCGCGGGCACGATCTGCCGCGCGCTTCGCCGCGTCTTTGACCTGGGATACTACTTCTCGCGCTTCATTCGTGTAATGGTCGGAGGCGGCCTTGACTTCATCGCGGAGCGGCCGCGCCTTCGCCTCGGCGCCACGCCTCGTATACTCTCCGCGCAAGATGCTGTCGTACTCGCCGTTGGTCACCCATTTCTGGAGCTCCGCCGCGCGTACCGTGTGCATGGGGTGCGTGAGAGCGAGCGTGTTCAGGATTTTATAGACCACATCGAGGCCTTCGTTCGTGGTCAGGTACTCGTTGGCCTGCGCCATGAAGGCATCGAGATTCATTTGGCCCGACGCGAGCGCGCCCCGGCTCCCGCCCGCCATCTTCATGAAGAGTTGCTGGGTGGCGAGCACGTTTTGACTACCCAGCAAGCCGGCTCGGTCGGACGAGAGTTCGGCCTTTCTCGACCACTCGAGAATGGCGAGCCGGAGCGGTAGGAGCGCGATGCCGGCGAGAAACGGGAGCGCGCTGAGGCTCACGTTGAGCAGAATCTCCGCGATGGTGCGATACAATGAATGCCCACTGACCACATGCCCCATCTCGTGCGCAATCAGCACCCGTAATTCGTCCTCATCCAGGATTTCCAAGGCGGCGGAATGCAGCACGATGAACGGATCATCGACCCCGTAGGTACCGGCGTTGAAGACCGGAGTCTGCGCGACGTAGAGTTCGGGGATCTTGGGCCAGTCGAATGTGGTGGCTACTTCCACCATCAGACCGTGGGCGCGAGGAAATTGAGTGACTCCGGTGCGCACGGCGCCGCCCTGAAAGAGGAGGCGGATCCCGCGCTCGCCGCCCAGGATGCCGACGACTTTCCGAACAATGTCATCAAACCCAGGTATCGCGCGAAGGGCTTGGAGCGCGGCGCGGTCGGCCGGGTGTTCCCACGAAACACCAGCGATGTCGGGAAAACGAATACGTTGCCGAGGAGCGGGAAGCGAGGTCATTCTGGACTCACGGTTAGAGGACATCGGCCCATACGGCGGCGTCACCCGAGGGTTTCAATGTGTAACCGATAAGGACCTGCAGGGCAACGGTTGGGCCGGGCGGGGGATGCTGCCGGTGGTTCTTTCGGGCAAAGGTGCTTCCCGCTTGGTGTCGGTGAGTGGCGTTCGACTCGGTATGACCGGCTAGCGGTTCGCTCGCGATTGGCCGCGTTGTTCCAACCGCTGACCACTCCGCATGTTGACGTTTGGTTGAGCTCTGGGTGACACCTTGTTGTGGGTGGGTCTCCGCTCAGCATCCAAGGGTTTTTCCTAACTTGAACTTCTCGGAGAATTGGGTAACGTCCGAAGACGTTCCTTTCGTCAATACCCTTCCACCCGAAGGGGCCCTCGCTGGCTTGGGGGCCCCCTGCTGGCAGGCGCGGACCCGAAGCCGTTTTACGGCCGGGTGGCGTACGGCCCGGGCCCTGCTCGAACCTCGATGTACCAGGTACGCTGAATGACGTCGCTGGGCTTCTCGAGGGATTGGAGCGCCTTCCGCAAATCAGGGGGGCGTCCCTCAGCCAGTACCTACAGGGTATTTGCATCGTGGCTGATCCACGAGCAACGACCACGCCACTGGCCGAGGCAAATGTCTCCTTTCACGCCCGTGTCAACCGGACACGTCCTCTCCTTGGAGGATTTGGCAATGCGAGGCCACCTACCTGCGGCAGTCAGTGTGGCGCTGCTGGTTCTCGGGCCGCTGCCTTGTTGTGCGCAAGTAGTGACCGTCTCCGGCCGAGTGACGAGCGACGGGGGAGTGCCTGTCGGTGGAGCGAACATTGCCTTCGTGGAACTCCCCGGGAGGACGAGCACACGTGTGGATGGCACCTACACGATCACGGTGGGCGGTGGGCGAACCCACCGGCAAATACTCACGCTGGTTGTCCGCCACTCCGAGTACTTCCCAGCATCGCGCACGATACGTTTCCAATCCGGACCACTGGAGGTGTCGTTCGTCCTGAAGCCGAATCCGCTGCACCGCAACGACAAGGTCGCGACGGGGGTGGCCGACATCACCTCCGCCAATCAGCTGTCATTTGTGGTTGGCAGAGTGGACGAGAGTGACCTTCAGGACCCGCCGGGTATGACGGCGATCACCAGCCTCCAGGGACGGCTGCCCGGGGTCCGAGTCATTACCGGCAACGGGGACGATGGCATCGGCCCGGCCACCCGTCTCCGTTCTGCCACGGCCATTTCAGGGAGCTCCGATCCCCTCTTAATTGTCGACGGAACGATCACGCGAGGGACGGTGGCCGACATCGCCGGCGAAGACGTCGAGCGGATCGAGGTCGTGAAGGGCGCCGCGGGCTCGGCGATCTACGGATCGGATGCGGCGAGCGGCGTCATTCAGGTGTTCACCAAACGCGGGGCTCGGGTGGCAGAGAATCAACTCCGGGTGACCGTGAGGAACGAGATCGGTGCGTCGTCATTGGGTAGGCGACTTCCCCAATCGTGCGCGCATGCGTTTCAGGTGGACGCATCGGGTGATTTTGTGCGGAACGCCCAGGGCGCCCGGATCCCGGACACCAGCGACGTTGCCTCACATCCGTATCTGGTCTGCCGCAATCACCAAGACGATGTCCTTGGATCTGGAATCTTCTATGCGAACTACTTTTCGGTGGGCGGGCGGAAGGAAAAGACCAATTTCAATGCCTCGTTCCAGAACACAAACAGCGAAGGAATCCTGGCGTTGTTGGCGGGGTTTGGCCGCCGCAATTTCCGAGCGAACGTTGACCACCGGCTGACCGACCGCCTCGAGCTTTCGGGAAGCGCGTTCTACGGGAACTCGACCGACCACGAGGGCGAGCAGGGGCCGGGATCCCCACTTTTCACGGCCTTGAGCGTTGAACCGAGCGTCGATCTCTTCGCGAAGAACCCCGACGGGTCGCCCTATCGGGCCTTGATTCCTGATCGCATGGCGAACGCCTCCAATCCTCTGTACGAACTCGCGAATCGGCAGATCACCGCCGAGCGTACCCGATTCATCGCCAGCGCCAGTGTTCGGTGGCGCCCATTGAATTGGCTCACCGCCGAGGGTAGCTACAATCACGAGCACGAGTCGGATGACCTCACGGACCTGACTCCCCAGGGTTACCTCAGCGCGATCGGCACTCCATCGGCGGGGTTCACGCGGCTGAGCGCGTTTGACGGGAGTGGCAATAATGGGTCCGCGTCCCTGACTTCGCGGGTCACGCTTGGTGAGGTCACCAATACGACCAAGGCCAGCTACATCTCCGAAACCCGCTCGGCCCGCGCAGAGGTAGTGGAGGAGACCGGCGCCCACGGGATTGGTACGATGACAACCCAATCCTCTTCGAGTGAGTTCAACGTACGCAGCGCGTTCATCGCCTCCACGTTCGTTGTTCGCGACCGCTACATCGTCGACGGGCTCATTCGGCGGGACAAGAGCACGCTCTTCATCGGCGACGGCGGCAACCAAACGTTCTTCCGCGCCTCCGGTGCCTGGCGGCTGAACGAGGACCTGCAACTCCCCGGGGTCGATGAATGGCGGGTACGCGCCGCGTACGGCACGGCCGGCCTCCGCCCATCGTTTCACTCGCTGGATGACGCCCTGCTCAGTGGGGTGGGTGGTACCACAACGAAGTCGCCGCGCTCCGGTGAATTCGAGGCTGGGACCAACCTCGAATTCGGACACGGGCGATGGGCCCTCGAGTACACCTTCTCACGGAAGACAACGGAGAACCAACGTTACGCCGGCACCGTATCGACTCCGGTTGGCTTCATTCCGACGCTCGTCAACGCGGGAACCCTCGAGGGCACGACCCACGAACTCGCCCTCGGCGTGCGGCTCCTCAACCGGCCCCGGACCGAGTGGACGCTTAGCATCACCGGGGATCGCACGCGGCAGAAAATCACCGCCTGGTCGTTGCCCAAACAGCTGGTGAGTGTCGGTGGCGGACAGGCCGATGCCTTCCTGCTTGCGGCGAATGAGCCGCTGGGCGTCATGTACGGCAACCGCCTGGTGCGATCCATCAACGACCTGTACGACGATCCCGCGAAGCGGGCGCAGTCTGGCCCCGGAGGACAATGGAGCCCTGACAGCGTCATCGTGAACGAGGAAGGGTACGTCGTCCGGAGGAGCGCCTACCACCGACGCGGCGTCGGAGTGGCAAACCCGGAGCGCCCGGTGCTCTACGTGGATGCCACCGGGAACTCGCTGGTGAAGATCGGTGACGCCAATCCCGATTTCAACCTGAGCTTTGCCACGCAGGTGGGCATCAACCGGTTCCATCTCTCTGGTGTGGTGGATTGGTCTCAGGGCGGGAACATTTACAACGGCACTCGACAGTGGACCTTCTTCGAGGCGCGGGACGCCATCTACGACCAACGGGGCAAACCGGATGCGGCGCAAAAAAGCCAGACGTACTACGCCACCTTCTACAATGGCCTCAATGCCATCGACTTCTTTGTCGAATCGGGCACCTACGTCAAGCTCAAGGAGCTTTCCATCGACTACACCTTCTCACACGCCGCGCTCCGGCATATCGGGCTGGGGAAACTCACCATGGTGCGCCTTGGCCTCGTAGGGCGCAATTTGGCCACGTTCACCAAGTATTCAGGCTATGACCCCGAGGTCTCCGGCGTTGCGGGCAATCCCTTCCAGTTCCGCTTCGACGGCTTCACCTATCCGCACTTCCGGACGGTCAGCGGCACCGTGTCGATTGAATTCTGACGACCGAGGAGGGCGTCGTTCCTCAACCCACCCCTGTGGCAGCCCGTGGCGGTTCATGACGGCGGATCCTGAACCCGAACCGGTGAGGACTGATTGGTCTGCGTTCCGTCGCCGAGCTCGCCTGATCGGTTGTCGCCCCAACAATACGCCGCATCGGACGCAAGTCCGCACGTAAAATACGGACCCGTCACAATCGACTTGAACCGCAGCGCAGTGCGTACCACCACCGGTACCAGCCGATATGTGGTGGTGCCGTCTCCCAACTGCCCCGAGTCGTTCAGGCCCCAACACCAGGCGACGCCAACGGAGTCAATCCCACAGGTATGTCCCTCTCCCGTCGCGATCGCGGTGAAATGATGGTTGCCCGACACAGGCACCGGAGCAAGGCGGGTTGTGGTCGTCCCGTCGCCGAGCGCACCATGGCCATTAATCCCCCAGCAGAAGGCGGACCCGTTGGTGCTGAGTCCGCAGGACGTACCTGAGCCCGCCGCGAGCAGCGCAAACGTCGTAGGCGTTGCGACGGCGACCGGTGTGGCGGAGGAGAGGGTTGAGCCGGTACCCAGATCGCCGTAAACACCAATGCCAAAGCAATAAGCTCCGCCCCGGGTGGAAAGGACGCACTGGTGGACCTCCCCAATGACAGTGCTCGCTGGTGTGAACGAGAGCGGCACTCCGTGGGAACCGGCTGCGGGCCGTAGAGCAAGGAGCCATTCTGGTCGCGATCGAGCCGCTGGCCCCAGCAAACGAGGCGAACGTCGTTGGTGATGATGCAGGTCCTCAGACCTCCGGCGGCGAACGAGGAGAAGGGGGGTATGCTTTGGATCTGGAGTGGCGCATTCCTCGCGGACGTGTCGGCGAGGCTCAGCGGCCCAGCATAATTGACCCCCCAACACCACAGCGTTCCGTCTGCGACACCGCCGCAGGTGTGCCCACTTCCTACGGACACCCCGGTGAACAACAAACCGCCGCCGACCTTGACGGGGGTTGAACTTGGCAGGAAGTCACCGGTGCCCAGCTCGCCAAAGGAATTGTCGCCCCAACAATACGCACGTCCCGTCTTTGCCAAGGCACAGACATGAGCGTCTCCGGCGCCAATGGTGCGCCAGACACTGGTATCGGGCACGGGAGTGGGGCCAGACGGGCTCGAACTGCATGCCACGGAAACCAGGAGGAGGGCGGGGACGGTAAATTGGGTTGTCGCGAACCGATGCGGCATTGTGGTCTCCTGCTTAGTGGAGTGCGGTGTAGATAGCGGATGCCACAAAGGGCTGTATCGACTTGGAGCGCAGCTCACCCTGAAGCTCGGCGTGAAGCGCTGGATTTATGCCGCGGTACAGATGGGTTCGCATAGTGTCTCTTGACGCCTAACCTTTACTTAACCTGCAGCGGTCGCCCCTGAATGTGCAAGCGCGGGTCGTTGATTCCCCCCCCCGTAAGTTCGAGGTAGTTCCCTATATATCCCCGCCCCCGTTGGGGACGGGACGGACGGGGTGGACGAGGCGGTCGTAGTTTGCCGTCATTTTCTTGCCGTCTTCCTTTTGCCAAGTCGTCGGCCTTTCCGCCCCGGTTGACCCCAGCGCCCAACGAGGCTCTTTTTTGGGTCTCGCGAGGGACGCCGCATCCTCGACGGAGCTCGATTCATCGGACGGTCGGCTCGCAATTTCCAGGAGGAGGGGATCATGACACGAATCATTTTCGCCGCCGCATTCCTCACGAGCGCCGGACTCCGGGCGCAGGATGCCACGGGCATCAAGGCCTTCAGCAAGTACGATTTTGTTCCGGGAGCGAAGGTCGTCGTCGTTCATGACTTCATGGCGGATGCCGTGGGAGACTTCCCGGCCGGTTGGAATACCAATGCGGCGGGCGAAGTGGTGACCATAGACGGGAAGCCTGGACGCTGGCTGATGTTCAGCAAAGGTGGTGTCTTCGTGCCGGACATCGGAGGCGGATTGCCTGAGAACTTCACGTTGGAGTTTGATCTGTTGGGTAGCAATCCGTTCAAGTACGGAACCGATATTTCCACGAGCATCACGGAACTGGCAAACGTCAAGCAGCCGGCGGCGTGGCAGGGGGCCAACAATCGATTCACCTTCACGACACACCCTCGCGGGGTGTCCAACACCGACCGGAGACAAGACGGCACGGGCGAAGCGGCCGTCCAGGTCCAAGGCGAGCCATGGGGGTCGAAGAACGGAGGCGTGATGCACGTCTCGGTCTGGCGCCAGAAGGAACGCGTTCGGGTGTATTTCAATGAGCAGAAGGTCTGGGACGTGCCCAAGGCATTGGTGCCCACCGCCAAGTACAACAGCATCGTTTTTTCCGTGCACGATGCTGGACCTGATTTCCTGTACTACATGAGCAACGTGCGCTTGGCCGTCGGCGCGCCTGACACGCGCAACAAACTCGTGACGGAGGGGAAGTTGGTGACGCACGGAATCTTGTTTGACGTGAACAGCGACAAGATTCGGGGTGAGTCGTACGGAACTCTCAAGGATATCGCCGGCGTACTGAAGGAGAATGCGGATCTGAAAGTGAAGATCATTGGCCACACCGACTCCGATGGAGAAGCAGCTTCCAATCTGGATCTGTCCAAGCGGAGAGCGGCGTCGGTCAAAAGCGCCCTGATGGCCGAGTTTGGGATTGATGCGGCCCGGTTGACCACGGATGGTATGGGTGAGAGTCAGCCCGAAGACAAGAATGATACGGCGGTCGGCAAGGCTAACAATCGACGGGTCGAATTTGTGAAGATTTGAGGCGCGCGGCCGGCCGTCCTTTCCTCACGGGCTAGGCCCGGGTGTGGAAAGCCGCGTCCAGATCCGCCATCAGGTCCGCCGCTTCCTCGATGCCGCAACTGAGACGAATGAGGCTATCCGTGAGTCCCATCGCCTGTCGCATCGCCGGGGGCACCGACGCATGCGTCATCGACGCCGGATGTCCGATCAGACTCTCCACTCCACCCAGAGACTCAGCCAGCGCGAAAATTTTGGTGCTCTTCGCAATCCGGTGAGCCAATCCGACCTCCCCAACGTCGAAAGAAACCATTCCGCCAAAGCCGCTCATCTGGCGCTTGGCGAGGTCGTGTTGAGGGTGAGAGGCCAGGCCGGGGTAGTAGACTTTTGTCACTTGTCGCTGTTCGGTGAGCCACGCGGCTAACTGGCGGCCGTTCGCGTCGTGCTGTCGCATCCGGAGCGGGAGAGTCTTGGTGCCTCGGAGCGCGAGCCAGCAGTCCATAGGGCCGGGCACGCCGCCGGCAGCGTTTTGAAGGAACCCGATTCGCTCGGCGAGGTCGTCGCGACTCGTGACCAAAATCCCGCCTACCATGTCACTGTGCCCATTCAGATACTTGGTGGTGGAATGGAGGACGATGTTGGCGCCGTGCGTGAGAGGGCGTTGGAACACCGGCGTCGCAAAGGTGTTGTCCACCACGAACAGCAGGCCTCGGGCTTGCGTGAGGTCGCCGATGGCGGAGAGGTCGGCGAGAAACATCATGGGATTAGTAGGGGTTTCGCAGTAGACGAGTCGGGTGGTGGGCGTGATTGCTCGATCGATATTGGCAGTATTCCGCATGTCGACAAACGAGATCTTGAGCCCGAACGCGGAATACACGCGCTCCATCAGTCGGTGGGTACCACCGTACACGTTGTCACCGCACACCACATGGTCGCCGGATTTCAGGAGCTTGAGGACGGTATCGGTTGCGGCGAGGCCGGATCCGAACGCAAATCCGTAGGTCGCCCCTTCGAGGCTCGCGATATTGCGTTCGAGCGCTTCACGGGTTGGGTTCTGCGTCCGGGCATACTCATATCCCTTGTGCTCCCCGATGGCGGTTTGGCGATAGGTCGAGGTTTGATAAATCGGGGTCATTACAGCGCCCGCGAGTGGATCGTCTACCTGGCCGGCATGGACGGCACGAGTTGCCAGCGCGTGATCGAGGTCATGTTCGCGGATTCGGGTCATAGGCGCTTTGGAGTGGGGGACCGTGGAACGTAACGGGGCGCCGGAGGTGGCGGCAAGCGAACGGTTGATTGGCATTGTAGGCCTGGATTAGCTTTCAGCGTGGCCCATCTCCTCTCTCCGCCGGCCCGCCCTGCCGAGGCCGCCCGCTGTCTGGTCGTGGATGACGACGAACAGGTTCGTCACACGCTCGCCCGCGTGATGCGAGCCCAGGGCATGGCTGGGGTTGAAGTCGCGTCCGGCCGAGACGCGCTCGCCTTCCTCGAAGAGCAGGGGGAGGTTCCCCTGATCATTAGCGACATTTACATGCCGGAGATGGACGGAATCACCCTCCTCAGAGAGGTGCGCCGCCGCTATCCCGACATCGCTGTCATCATGCTGACCGGTGTCGCCGACGTTACCTCGGCCGTGGAATGCCTGCGCGAGGGGGCCTTCGATTACCTGGCCAAGCCCGTGCTGATCGAGGAAGTACGGGCTCGAGTCGACAAAGCGCTCGAGAAGCGGAGGTTGGTGCTCGAGAACCGATTTCTGCAACAGAGCTATCAGGAGCGATTGGAAAGCAGCGTGCGCGAACTGGACGAAAAGAACCGCGAGCAGTTTCTCGGCCAGATCCAGATGGCGGTGCGCATGCTGGAAAAGAAAGACGAATATACCCGGGGCCATTCCCAGCGGGTGAGCCGCTATGCGGTAAAGACCGCGCTGATGTTGGGATACACCGGCACGACCTTGGATCAGATTCGCCTCGGGGGTGAACTGCACGATATCGGCAAGATCGGCACCCGGGATGCGGTCCTCAACAAACCGGGCGCGCTCACCAAAGAGGAATTCGACGAGATCAAGAAGCACGTCGTGGAGGGGGAGGAGATTCTCGAACCGTTGCGGCGAGAACATCCCATTGTGCTGCAGATCGTTCGCTTCCACCATGAGCGCTTGGACGGATCGGGTTTTCCCGATCAATTGCGGGGCGAGGCGATTCCCATGGTCGCTCGAGTTGCCTGTGTCGTCGATGCCTTCGACGCGATGACCACCAACCGCGCCTATCGCCCTTCACGCGATCCCCGGGAGGCCATGGAAGAGCTCGAGCGCTGCGCCGGGAATCACTTCGATCCCAAAGTCGTGCAGGCATTCCAGAGGGCGTTCCCGGACCTCTCCAAACTCCCGATCAGCGTGTAGTCCTCCTTTTCCCTCGGCTACCCGCCATGTCAAACACTCTGATGATCAGTGTCTCCGGGATGCGCGGCATCGTGGGGACGGACTTGACGCCTGAACTGGTCGGGATCAACGCCGCGGCCCTCGGCGCGTGGGCGAAAGCCCGCGGTAAACCGCTCGTGGTCTTGGGCCGAGATGCTCGGACGAGTGGGGCCATGTTCGCCCATGCCGCCGCCGCGGGGTTGATGTCGGTGGGTGTGGACGTGATCGAGTTGGGCATCGTACCCACCCCCACCGTGCAGCTCGCGGTCGAACACCACCATGCAGGAGCCGGCCTCATCCTGACGGCGAGCCACAACCCCATCGCATGGAACGCCCTCAAGTTTGTCGGGCCGGATGGCATCTTTCTCGACGCCGACGCCGGCGGAGCGGTGCGCCAGATGGCCGACGCTGGCCCCGCTCGCGCGGGCTGGGACGGCATCGGAACGGTGTCGCGCGAC
>JANYKV010000153.1 GCA_025358055.1 Gemmatimonadota bacterium | reverse complement strand
GGTGGCCGCACCGGTTGCAATGCGCTGAAGGACGGCCTCGAGTTGGGCCTCCGTCGCCAGTTCGGTACTCAGCGCAACGAGTCGTTCCAGCCGACGCGAGAGCGACTCAGACATGGGAACCGACGCAAACTCGCCGGCCGCAGACCGTGGGCATCAGCCGAGGCTGCGCAAACTGCCATTGCAATTTCATGTTCTCTTCACGGGGAGGACCATAGCATTCGTCCAGATTCTCGAATTCGAGCGTAGAGGGCCGACACCCTTCAGGATCAATGAGACTAGCGCACCTTGTCGTTGCAACCGATGGCTCCCTGCCCGCGCAACACGCGGCCTTGATGGCCTCGGTCCTGGCCAGCAAAGTGGGTGGCAGGCTCTCTGCAGTCACGGCGGTTTCCACTCCAGGGCGGGTTGGGGCGGATACGGGCACGCTGAGTGCCGTGGGCCTGAACCGGCTCGCCGAGATAGAGGAGATCGCCTATGGAATCCCCTCGGTGGAAATCCCTCGCTTCGCGGAAGACCACGGTGCTGACCTGCTCATTCTGGGACGTCGACCGCATCAGAATGGTAGCGGGGACACACCAATCCGCGATACCTCCGATGCGGTGACTCGTCGAAGCCAACTTCCCTGTTTGATCGTCCCCCAGACCGTTTCGCGGTTCGACGAGGTTTGGGCCGCTCTCGACGGCACCGAACGCGGCATGCTCGTGTTGTGTCCCGCCGCCGAATTTGCTCAGTCCATCGGAGCCACACTCCATGCCATTACCGTGGAGGCCGGTCTTGGGGGCCACGAAGAGGCCGGCCGAGATCTGCCCGCATCGATGGGCAGTGTCCGAATCGCGACGGCGCTCGGCCACACCCAAGTCCAGCCCATTCTCAACGTGCGCCGCGGAGATGTGATCGAGGAGGTCATCAAGGAGCTGTCGGCTCACCCGAACCACGTGTTGGCCATTGGCACTCGGCGCGGAGGCCCCGCGGGCCGGAGCGGCGGTACCGGTGTCGGCCGACGACTCATCGCAACCGCTCCCGGTGCGGTTCTCACCATTCCCATCTGATGCAGTGACTGTAAAAGGGGGACGTATGAAACGGTCGAAGCAGAATGTCGGTCGGATTGACCGTGCGGTCCGGTTGATTCTCGGGATTCTCGTGCTCGGTCTCTATGGAGCGCTCGATCCGCCTTACAAGTACTTCGCCTTGTTCGGCCTCGTCCTCATCGGGACCGCCATTAGCGGGCTGTGCCCGCTGTACGTCCTGTTCGGGATTGACACCTGCGGCCGTCCCCATGAGGGAAACGCCTTATAGAGGCGATTGGTCCTGATGCTTTCCAGCGCAACTTTGGTGACCTCGCGCAGGATCATGGCCGGCCTCGAGCCAGGAGCGGCACCGCCCCACTGCCTCCCTCGCGAGTTTGAGCCGGCTTCCGTGGCGAACCTTCGCTGGTGGTGAGGAGCGCGAGCCGCCGTCGCAACTCGGCGCTGAGCTTTCCGGGGTCTTGGCTGGGGAGGACGAGGACCGAATCGCTTGGCTCCAAGCCCTGCAACACCTCGGTGTAGTCGAGGTCGGTCAGGCCGATCTTGACGGGAACTGGGGTGGGGACACCCTGCCGCTGCACAAAGACAATAAATGCTTGGGAGTCCCCGACGATTGAGACGGCCCGGGCGGCGAGCAGGCTCGCACTCGGAATCGCCCAGACGTTTTGGCGTCGAGCCACATGGAACTCGACATCGGCGGTCATGCCGGGTAAGAGGAGGCCGTCTTTGTTTTCGAGGCGAACCACAACGGGAAACATCGTGACCCCATTCTGGCTCACGGATTGTGGCTCGATCTTGAGCACCGTGCCTTCGAGCGGTTGGTGAGGGTAGGAGCTGGCGGTGACTGTCGTGCTTTGGCCGGGCCGAATCTTGCCCAGGTCCGTCTCGTCGACACTACACCGCACCTGAACGAGACTGAGATCGGCCATTTTGAGCAACGAGGTTCCGCCGCTCACGTCCGCTGTGGTCGCGGAAATGATCTGACCCCGCTCCACACTCTTGACGAGGATGATTCCCGTGATTGGAGCCCGTATATCCGTGTCCTCCAGCGAGATCCGGGCGTTCTGCATGGTGAGTTCGGCCGTGATCTCGTCGGCCTTTGCGTTGGCGGCCATAAGGGCGGAGGAATCCCGCTCTTGTTGCGAGATGGATTGATCCCGGAAGAGCGCGTCTGCTCGACGCAGCTGGGACTCTGCGTTGGCCCTTCGCGCCTGAGTGACCTCGTAGGCTGCCTTCGCGAGATTTAGGTTGTTCCGCGGGGATCGTCGGTCGATTTGTACCAGGGGAGCGCCCCGGCGCACCAGCTGTCCGGTTTCCACGCTGATGTTGAGAATCTCGCCGGATGCCTTTGACTTGACCTCCACCAGCGTATCAGGTTGAACCACCCCTGCGGCCCGGGCCGTGACCACGATGTCGCGTCTCACAAGCGGGGAAAGGGGCAGTGTGGAGGGCGGGGTAGACCGGCTGCACGCGAGCCCGAGGAGCACGACCGGGAGCGCGTATTGGACTCTGTGAATCACAACGAACCTAGTTCGTTCACCGACCTCGCTGCACCAGCTACTTTCACCTTTCATGCGTGTATCCTCCCGACGGGATTACGCGGCGGATTCCTCCATCGTTGAGGATAACCGTTTGCGCCATCTGTGCTCAGGGGGCGGCCGGAGATTGCGCCGGTCAGACCCTTGCCCTTCCGGCCAGGGCCTGGGGCCTGCCACACGATGATCTTCACCTCGACCCGAAAGCGATCACCGAGACTCCCGGGAGACTCTAGGAACTCTCCAATGACCTTCAGCCGCTGCGCCTCCACGCCGAAGGCCGACGGCCACATCCCCAGATCCTGTTCACCTTCTTCGCGGTGAACACGGCCTCGACAGGGATAGGTACGCTGGTCATGAGGCGAACTTGACCCCCGGCGCATAGGTCCACATTGATACGACACGGGGGGGACTCTAAGAAAAAGAAGCTTCAAAGTGCCTTGGAAATCCCTTCAAGAGATGAGTGTTAGAGTAGGTCCGCGCTATGAGAGTCTCGGAAACATCGCTTCGGAACCAACACGCGTAGACCATGAACAGCAAAGGAGATCTTTATGAACCTCGTCAAGACCAACCCTCTCGCCACCGCTCGGCATGATATCGACCGTGTATTTGACCGGTTCTTCGGTGGCAACCTTCTCCCGGAATTTCCGGCGGCCCGTGCGTTTGAGGCCTACTGGGAGCCGAATCTGGATTTCTCCGAGACGGAGAAGGAGTATGTAGTGCGGGTGGAAGTCCCCGGCATGAACCGGGACGACCTGGACGTCACATTGGACGGGAATATGCTGACGCTGTCGGGCCGGAAGGAATTCCGAAAGGATCAGAAGGGGGAAGACTTCCTTTGGCAGGAGCGGGCCGAAGGCCGATTTATGCGGACGTTGCGGGTTCCGGGCGCGCTGACTGAAGACAAGATCGCCGCAACCTACGACAACGGGGTGCTCACCGTTCGGCTACCCAAATCGGCGATTGCCCCGAAGAGCAAGATCGCAATCAAGTAAGTAACCACTCACAAAACGCCGGCCCGGTTGCGAAAGGAATCGGGCCGGCGTTCGTTGTCGGCCTCCCTTATTGCCGCGCTGGCATGGGCCTGTACCTCTCGCGGGGAAACCGCCGGCACGCAACCAACGGCCTGAGTGTACCTCGGCCGACTGAATGAGGGTGGCGTGGCTCCCCACTTTCTCCAAAAGCTCAGGAATTTTCCGGTCCATTTTCCTCAGCGGAATCTGAGGAATCCGGCCAACCCGTCGATGGAACGACGAGCTCTCGGCTCTCGGACCACGACGACTTTCACGCGCTGTCGCACCGCCTCCTCGATGGCGCGGTCCACCAGATTGGTGATGGGGACCGGAACACCTTCCCCTCGGCAGTCGCCCGTCGCCAATACCAATCGGCCAGTATCACCACAGAGGAAGCCGCCTCCCCGCTGGCCTTCAGGCACGATCAACAGGCGCAGGCGTCCCCGGGCCATTGCCCGCAAGGCTTCCCTAGATCCGTTGACCGCCCAACCTTCGCCGACGGACTTTTCCAGGCTGCGAACAAGCCGGAGATCGTCTTCGGCCTGGTGTGCTTGGGCGCTCGCAAACGCGCCGACCTGGATCTCGCTTGGTGTTACGACCGTGGGATTGCAGCGCAAATCACCCATCACCTTGGACGTCAGCCGAGGTTCCAGGAATCGGTGCATGGCTTTCACATGATCGGTTGGCCCGGCGAGCACTAGGCCCGACCAGACACGGGTCTGGGTCATTCGATGGATGGTGGCGTTGATCTCGGCATAGTGCCGGTGACGCTCCTCTTCGATTCGCTGATGAAAATGTCGCTCGCCCCACCCCGGAGAATCGCCTCGAGAGCTGTGGAATTTCCCGCCTCTGGTATTGATCGCCGCCAAATCTTCCAACTCAACCACGTCGAATGCGCTGACGTCGAAGAATCTCGCGACGCGGCGATCGAGCGCCACCACCAACACGTGGCCCATGTGTCCGCTCACCTCTACCAGCTCCGCGAGCAATGGGATCGTGTCGATCGCGATCCGCGTTTGAATGACCCAGGGTAGAGGAATCACCTCGAACAGCCCGCGTTCCTCACAGGCAAAGACCGCGGCGCCGTGGGCGCTCGGGAGTTCGTTGGTGCCGAGTCGTTCGAACACCCGGGAGAGATCGCGTTGGACTCTGTTGCGTTCCTCGCGATCGGAAAACGTTTGTTCCAAGGTCGCTTCGATGGCTTTGATTTGGTCCTTCAAAGCCACCAAAAACCGTTTGCGCGGTCGGTCCTCGACCTCGAGCCGGACATAGCAGGACACGACCGTGGGGAGGACGGTCCGTTCAAGGGCAGCGAGGCGCTGGATCGCGATGGGAATGAGATCCTCGTCATGCATACGATCGCTCCTGACACGGTATTGAGACGTCGGTTTGCGGCAGGAAACCTGGTGATGGTGCGGCCATGGGGTGATGAAACTAGGGCCAACGTTCCTTCATACTTACTCTTGGTTTCAGGCTTTTAGTTGTCGTGGCTGCGCGATCGCGGAGAGTCTTTTCGGCCGGCGAGTGGTCAGTTGCGATGAGTTTCAGATGTTCTTAATGATGTCTTCACGCGACTGGAGGGAGATTCCATCGGGTTTCACTCTTATGCCGGAGGAACGATGCTTCGCACAATTTTGGTCCCGCTCGATGGGTCACGTTTCGCGGAGTTCGCGCTTCCACTGGCGAGCCAACTCGCGCGGCAAGCGGGGGCGGAGCTGCGCCTTGCGTTAGTGCATCAGATCATTCCAGCGTGGAGCCCGGTCCTCGGGATTCCTGAGTCCGTGGCCTTGCTCGAGTCGGAATCGCGAACGCGTGAGCATACCTATGTGGCAGGCGTGGCGGACGGGCTCCGCACCGGATCCCAACTCCGGGTCCAGCCCACGGTCCTCGATGGAATTCCCGCGACGGCCCTCGTGACGGAAGCGGAACGCACGCACGCCGATTTAATCGTCATGGCAACGCATGGCCGGGGTGCGATCAGCCGGTTTTGGCTCGGGAGCGTCGCGGATTACATGCTCCGTCATTGCAGCGTTCCTATGCTGCTGGTCCGTCCGAAGCGAGGTGAAGAGCTTCCCTCGCAGCCCCCGCCTACGCACAGCGTGCTGATCCCGCTCGATCTGTCGGAAAGCTCCGAGGCGATTCTGGAGCCGGCCACTATGCTCGGGCTCATCACTCAGGCCCACTACACCCTCATCCACGTTATCGAACCCATGATTACGATGGGGGAGCCGGCCTTGCCCTATCCGGCGGGGATCGACGCGGGGCTCATCGACACGCGGCGTGAAGAGGCCCAGAAGCATTTGGATGCGGTGGCCGATCGGATGCGTGGCCGGGGACTCAGCGTCTCGACTCGAGTGCTGATTGCGATGGGGTCGGCCGCGACGATTCTCGACATGGCCGAACGTGAGCACTTTGACCTGATCGCGATGACGACCCACGGTGCAGGCGGGTTCCGTCGTTTCGTGCTGGGAAGCGTGGCCGACAAAGTGGTTCGCGGATCCGAAAAGCCGGTATTGGCGTTCCGACCAAAGGAATCCTGATCGCTCGCACTGCTCGCACCTGGTCTCGAGACACGCCATCTACCGTACCCGGTCCGGAACCTCCCCGGGGAAGGCCGCGTTGACGGTCCGGGGAGCGGTTGCGTCGCTGCCGTGGGGGTATGGGCCAGCCGCGTCTTTTGGGGGGGCTTCACACACCCTCGCTGACCGCCTCTACCGATCCTGCCTCACCGACCATCCGGATTTATCCCCGAGGTCTCGGCTCCCGTACGGCAAGGACAGACCTTCCGAAAATGCGGCATGCTTCTCCCTATCGGATGGCGGAATAGACGGGAGAATCCGAGCTGGCTGGCGGGCTCGATGCTTTTCGGCCGAGGCGGTCGAGCGCGGGGAATGATTTCGCCATGGATTGAGCGGGTTCGCTCAAGCATGTCGGGTGCGTGAGGTTTGGGGTCGAGGTTGTCCCCGCCCGACGGACAAGTGCTTGGAGTGCGTCGACATCGGCGAATGGCCACGGAGTGCAGGCGACGAGGCGGAGTCGACCTTCGATATAGCGGGGGGCTGGGACATCGGCGGGCACCAAGAGAATGGTGGGCGGAGCTGTCATCGAGCCGAGGTGACGGAGGTAGGTCTCAACGCCGATGGCCCGCAATCGCTGCCAATCCGCGATGAAGAGCTCGGCGTGGAAGGTCCGAATGTCCTGGAGAGCGGAAATGGGATCGGCCACGAACGACACGATCTCGGCATCGGCGACTCGATCGATTGCGGCGTGGATCTCATGGGCGGTCGATGGTGAACACTTGGCCATGATGACGATGCGCATAGAGCCCTTCCTGTGAGGGCTCCAATGCTAACGAAAAAGCGGACCGATAACGTGAAGGAGGCTTGAGATGGGAATGAAAATTTGTGCACGGTCCGCTTCCTGGGTCCGCCCACGCTGCTTGGTGGCGCCGGCCCCCAACTCCATGAGCAGCAAACTACTGGTCTGGACGTTGTCCCTGTCCGGGCATGAAGAAGGATTCAGTCGGACCTGAAACTCATTTCAAGGCACCGTCTCTAACATCGAGGCAGCGTTTGGTAGGATCCGATCAATGTGAGTATGACTGGTCAGGGCAGCGACCCCCTATCGCGGGTGTTTCACCTTGGCTTCAGCGTCGGAGCGGCATGGTCGCCCGAGTGCGGAGGTGCGGTGGCCGTCTTCCAGAATCGTTCTGACGCCGGGCGCGTGCTGGCCCGAATGCTTGCTCGCTACCGTGGGCCCGGCGTAGTGGTCCTTGGTCTCCCCCGCGGGGGGATCCCGGTGGCATATGAAGTGGCGCTCGCCCTGAATGCCCCCCTGGACGCGCTCCCGGTTCGGAAGTTGGGGGCCCCCCGGAATTCCGAACTTGCGTTCGGCGCCATCGCTCCTGGGGTCACCATCGTCAACCGCGGTACCACACGCTGGCTGGGAATTTCCGAAGAGGAGATCGCGCGGGTGATTGCCGGTGAGCGGATCGAACTGCATCGCCGCGAGATGATGTATTGGGGGGGGCGAGGTTTCCCGCGGGTGGCCGGAAAGACCGTCATTCTCGTGGACGATGGGCTCGCCACCGGGGCGACGGCGGAAGCCGCTATCGCCTCGCTACGCGAGCACCGTCCGCTCTTGATTGTCTTCGCGGCGCCCGTCGGTTCGTCCGCGATAGTGGCCTCGGTGCGTTCGAAGGCCGACGAAGTCATCTGCGCGGAGGAGCCCGAGGTGCTTCACGCGGTCGGTCAGGCCTACCAAGATTTCACCCAAACCTCGGATCAGGAAGTGCTTGATTGTCTCAACGGCGCTAGAGCGGGTCAATCCGCGGCGCGAGAAGAGGAGCCCGTGTGACCCTCACGACCAACGCTGCGAGTCTTGGCGATGTCCGAGTGCCCATCGATGGATTCGAATTCCGCGGCGCTCTCGCCATCCCGGTCCATGCTTCCGGTGTGGTCGTCTTCGCCCACCGGCGGGGTGGAAGCCGACTCAGCTCGCGGCACGCCCGAATCGCTCGGGAACTCCTTTCCTTCGGCTGCGGGACACTGCTGCTCGACCTACTGACGACGGACGAGCAGTGCCGGAGTGCTGACCACGCCGACCTGGAGCTGTTGACCCACCGCCTCCGGGAGGGAACCGAGTGGCTGCGAGCCCAACCCGAAGCCGCTGGGTTACCGATTGGCTATTTCGGCGCCCAGGTCGAAGCCGCCGCGGCGCTGCGGGCGGCAGCGGCTTCAGGGATCATCGAAGCTATCGTTCTCCGGGCCGCGCGACTTGACCTCGTCTGGAATATGCTCGACCAGGTGCATGCCCCCACGTTACTCCTATTCGACGAGCCCGGACCGACGCACCCCACGACCCGGAGCGCCATGGCCCGACTGGGCGGCGAGACGCAAATCGAAGTGATCCTCTCCGCTCACGGGTTGGTGGGGGGAGCGAAGACTGCCGAGGAGGTCGCCCAACATGCGTCGCGCTGGTTTGGCCAACACCTGGTGCCGCAACGATGGCGGTCGGTATGAGACGGTCCTCGGAAACCTTTGCGGCCCTGCTATGGCGTGGGTTCGCGGCTGGTGGTGTCGGATTCGTGACGATCGCGGCATGCTTCGTCGGTTTGGATCTCGCGGCCGGTCGTTCCGTGTTGTATACGCCGGCGCTTTTCGGTTCGGTGTTGCTCTACGGTCTTCGCAGTGGTGCGACGCTCAGAATCACGCTGCTTCCGGTTGTCGTATACACCGCACTTCACCTATTGGCCCTCGGTTTCCTCGGATTCGTTGCCGCGTGGGCCCGCGCACTCGCCGACCGCCAGCCCCGGTTCTGGTATGTGGGTATCGGGCTGTTTCTCGGGGCCTTCCTTCCCATGCAAGCCGCAGCGACCCACCTGCTTGCACCGGTACAAACCTGGCTGCCGGGTGGGATGATTCTGCTCTCCTCCGCGATGGCGGCTATCCTGATGGGAGTCTACGTCACATTTCGGGAGGGGCCTGCGACGCTGCCGAGGACTCCGCGCCAACGGCACGTGGCATGATGGGGTCCACGGTGCTGCCGCAAATGAATCTCTGGCGTAGCCATCCGAGATCAACCGGTTCGAGTTCGCCGAAAGCTGAGCTGGTGTCTCACGCGTCCTGGTGGATCGAAATTTTCCGCCGAGCGGATCCCGCCCGGACTAAGGTGATTTTATTCACCCTTTCATCTTGACTTCAGCCGCCCCGCGCCATCTTATGGCCAGGAACAACTGGAGCCTCGGCGTTCGTGCTCACCGCACCCCGCGGGTGGTCCCAGCAACGACGTAACGAGGGAGGATATATGCATCACGATCCCAATTTGCATCGAAACGTTTTGGCGGCGCTGGAATTCGACCCGAGTATTGACGCCACGCACATCGGAGTCGGATGCGCCGGAGGTGTGGTGACGCTGACCGGTCAGGTCCGGAACTACGCGGAAAAGATTACGGCCGAGCGGGTGGTGAAGGGTGTGGTCGGTGTCCAGGCCGTGGCGAACGACATCACCGTGCATCTTACCGCGGGGACGACCCGGTCGGATACGGAGATCGCGGAGGCCGCGGTCGGCGCTCTGGCATGGGATGCGGAGATCCCGGAGAACGCGATCAAGATCACGGTGGCAAACGGTTGGGTGACGCTGCATGGCGCAGTGGAATGGTGGTATCAGCGGAATAATTCGGAGCGTGCCGTGCGACGTCTCATCGGCGTGAAGGGCGTGGCCAATCAAGTCCAGGTGACACCCAAGCTGAATGCTACGAATGTCAAAGCACGGATCGAATCCGCTCTCAAGCGCAGTGCTGAGGTCGAAGCTGATCGGATTCAGATCGCGACCCAGGGGGGACGAGTCGTCCTCAATGGGAAGGTAAATTCCTGGGTGGAGCGGTCGGTGGTGGAGGAGGCAGCATGGGCGGTGCCGGGAGTCTCTGCGGTGGAAGACCATCTGCTCATCGGCGCCTGATCCGAATGCGGCACGTGCGTTTGTCGGGGCCGGCCAAGGCCGGCCCCTTTTCCTTATATATATTGCGCCGGTCCTTTCCCCGAGTCGACGTATGTCAACCGACCCTGCTGCCGGACCCACGACGCGCCGTGCCACTATCCGTTGCCCCCTCTGTGGCCGCCTCAACCGGGTGGACTTGAGTCGGCTTGCCCAAGGACCGAAATGCTTCGATTGCCGCGGGCCACTTCGTCTCGATTGCCCGATCTCCGCCACTGACTCGGATTTCGAGGAGTTAATTAGCTCAGCGACCGTCCCTGCGCTGGTGGATTTCTATGCCGACTGGTGCGGGCCGTGCAAGGTCACTGCATCGGCCCTCGACGAGTTTGCCGCCGCCCGAGCGGGAGAGGCTCTCGTTCTCAAGGTCGACACGGATCGGAATCCGGTGACGCCGACGCGGTTTGGGGTCCGCGGCATTCCACATGGTGGTGTTTCGGGACGGCAAAGAGGTTGCCCGTCATATCGGGGTCGCGCAACGGGGGACACTCGATGCACTCCTCGCTCGGGGTATCGCCTAGACTCCGGCCCCTACCCGCTCCAGGCTTCCGCTTGCGCCGCGCAAAATTGATCGTGGATCCGAATCGTTTGGTGCTGGGATCGGGCGGCGCGTCCCGATCTTGTATGCATGAACTCGAACGAGCGGTGGCTCACGGTGATCCTCACCCATCCCAGCGACGTTGCCGTCGCGGAACTTCGAAGACAACATCTAGGGCTCACTCCTTCCGGGGACCGGCTTGAGATCGCTCTCGGGGGCGACGTGCGGGCTGAAGAGGTCCTCGCCACATGCGCCGCGCTCAGGTTGGCCGTGGCAGGAACCTGGGTCCATAGCAGAACGGCTGGCCGCCCCAGTCCGGAGCGGTGCAAAACGGCAGGTTTTCAGCGGGTTCGACCGGGCTTAACTTTCCCGCCTGGAACCGAAGGCTGTTTCATCCGGAGCCCCTGTGAACGACCCGCTCTCTTTGCGCTCTTTCTTTGACGACCTTGAGGCTTGGGTCCATCTGTCTCGGGCCGCGATCCTCGGGGGTGCGGTTCGGCTGATCTTCGTTTGGGTGCTCGCGTGGTTGGCAAACCGGCTCGTAAAGGTGCTGGCCAAGCGGATCGTAGATCGGGTCGACGACGGCGATGACTCCCGGCTCACCTCCGCGGAAAAACGGGGCCAGACCATCGCGCTGCTCCTCCGGAGCCTTGGCAGAGTCGTGATCGTCGGTGTCGCGCTGCTCCTCAGTCTCAATGTGTTCGTTGATATCGGGCCACTGCTGGCCGGCGCCGGAATCCTGGGCCTGGCGGTCTCCTTTGGCGCCCAGAGCCTAGTCAAGGATCTGATTGCCGGGTTCTTCATTCTCTTCGAGAATCAATTTGCGGTGGGGGATGATGTCGAAGCGGGGGGGAAGGCTGGAGTGGTCGAGCGGATGACCTTGCGCGCGGTGATACTCCGGGACGTTCGTGGCGTTGTCCATATCATCCCCAATGGTCAAATCACGACGGTCAGTAACCTCACCAGAGGGTGGTCTCGAGCCGTCATTGATCTGACGATCAGTTACGATACCGAACTGGATCGCGCGCTCCAGGTTCTCCGGGACGAGGCGGCGCGCTTTGAACAGGATGCGGAGTGGAGTCGCAATCTCTCCGGTCCGGTGCAAGCCTTGGGCGTCCAGGACCTGAGCAATGTCGGTGTTGTCATCCGGATCGTCGCTCGCACGTTTCCGGGCTCCCAATTCGAGGTGGGGCGTGAGCTCCGCCGCCGCCTCAAGAACCGGATGGACGCGGAGGGCATCGAGATCCCCATCCTCCAAGCGACGGTCCATGCTGGTCTCGCGCCTCCGGTGACACCTCAGGGAAAACCATGACGCTGCAGATCTTCAATACGCTGACTCGCCGGATCGAACCCTTCGTACCGATCCAACCGCCCCGGGTCTCGCTCTATACCTGTGGCCCGACCGTGTGGAACTATGCGCACATCGGCAATTTCCGCACGTTTCTTTTCGAGGACTTGCTTCGGCGCTGGCTCGGGGCAAGCGGGTTTGACGTCTTTCACATCATGAATCTGACCGACGTGGACGATCGCATCATCAAGGAGGCTGGGGCGAAACAGACCGACATCGACCAACTCGTTCGGCCATACATCTCGGCTTTCTACGAAGATCGTGATTACCTCCGCATTCTGCCCGCCCATTGTTACCCGCGGGCCACGGAATTCAT
The DNA here is from genome assembly GCA_025358055.1 of Gemmatimonadota bacterium. Classification (GTDB taxonomy): domain Bacteria; phylum Gemmatimonadota; class Gemmatimonadetes; order Gemmatimonadales; family GWC2-71-9; genus JANYKV01. The sequence continues at coordinate 40,164 of JANYKV010000153.1, read as the reverse complement.
CGCGCCCATGATTCGACTAGTCGAGCGACTTTTGGCGAACGGAACCGCCTATCGCGGCGATGATGGGTCGGTGTATTTCGCCATTGGGCGTTTTCCGGCCTACGGTCGTCTGTCCCAACTCGATCGGCGGGAGCTCAAGACCGGCGCAAGCGAGCGCGTGAGTAGTGACGAGTACGCCAAGGAGGATGCCCGGGATTTCGTCGTCTGGAAGGCCGCTCGCCCCGAAGATGAGTTGGTGAAAGCGGCCTGGGATGCCCCCTTCGGTCGGGGTCGCCCCGGGTGGCATCTGGAATGCTCCGCCATGGCGCTCGATCTCATTGGGGAGCGACTCGGTACCGATGTTCTGGACATTCATGCTGGTGGAGTGGATCTGATCTTTCCGCACCACGAAGATGAAATCGCCCAATCCTGCGCGTTTACCGGCCAGCCCGACTTCGCCCACTTTTGGATGCACGGCGAGTTCCTGAACGTGCGTGGTACCAAGATGTCGAAGCGATTCGGAAACATCACCACAGCCCGCGATCTCCAGGCCGACGGGATCGATGCCGGTGCCATCCGGCTTCTGATGTTCGGTAGCCACTATCGCAGCCGTTTGGACTTGACCGATGAGAGTCTTTGGGCAGCCGGCGAAGGGAGCCGGAGGCTCGGCGAGTTGGGGCGGCGTTTGCGGGAGCACCGCGGGCCGGAGTCGGCCCCATTCGCACTGGCAGCCGGCAAAATGGATAAAGCCTGCACCGACAGACTCGATGACGACCTGGACGCGCCGGCCGCCGTGGCCGCGGTCTTCGCATTCGTGACCGAAGCCAATCGGTTGCTGGACCATGGCGATCACCCCGGTACGGAGACTTTGCGCTCATGGGAGCGATGGACCACTGAAGTCTTCAACGTATTGCCCGATCTGCGCACCGCGGACGCGGACGCCGCTGCAGTCATCGAGGCTCGACTGGCGGAACGGGGCGCGGCCAAACGGCGCCGAGATTTCGTTGCCGCCGACGGCATCCGAGATGAGTTGGCGGCTCGCGGGGTCGTCATCGAGGACACCCCGAGCGGCACCAAATGGCGCTTGCGATAGCCCCCGCAGTGCGCCGTTTTCCCTAACCCACGGAGGTCGGAGGTGGCCCTCTCTCTGCGGCGTTGGCTGACCCCACCGAGTTTCGCCCGAGAGGACGAGACGCGTCGCGCGCGCTTGCTGCACACCTTCGTGCTCGGAGTGATAGTCGCCACCGCGGTGTGTTTTCCCGTGGCGGCGCTCGTGGATCGAAACCAAGCCAGCCGATACCTATTCGAGCTCCTCGCCTTTCAATTGATTGCGGCGGTCGTCCTCGTGCTCCTGCACAGTGGGCGCCTGGCTCTGTCATGCGCGATTGCCGTCATCGTGCCCTGGATGGTGGTGATGATCGCGGCGATCACCGCCGGGGGGATGGAGCGGGTGACCTACCTCCCGGGGGCGACCATTGTCGTTTTGGCCGGGGTGCTGCTGGGCCCCCGCGAGGCCGTCCTCACTGCGGGTGGGACTCTGCTGGGCGCGGCGGGCATTGCCGTCGCGGCGCAGAAGGGGCTGCTCCTCGATCCGGGTCAGTCGGCCTCAGCGTGGGGGTCGCTCGCGGGCGGGGCCGCGAGTTACGGGATCCTTATTGTGCTGATGGCCCTCACCTCGCGCCGGGTGCAGCAGGCGCTGGGGCAGGCGCAGAAGGAGCTGGCTGAGCGGCGGGATGCGGTCGAAGCGCTGCGAACCAGCGAGGAAGCCCTTCGAGCCAGCGAAGGGAAGCAAAAGGAAGCGCTTTCCCTTATTCGGGCCGCGCTGGAATCGACGGCCGACGGGATTCTCGTCGTCGACACCAACGGCAAAGTATTGGCGATGAACGGGAAGTTCGTGTCGTTGTGGGGCATTCCCCGCGACCTCGCCGATTCCCGGGATGATGCGCGATTGTTGTCCTCGGTGCTCGATCAGCTGATTGATCCCGCCCGATTCCTGCAGAAGGTTCAGCAGCTCTATCATGAGCCGGAGGCCGTCAGCTTCGACGTGCTCGAATTCAAGGATGGCCGGATGTTCGAGCGCTACTCGCAGCCGCAGCGCATCGATGGCCAGATCGTCGGCCGGGTGTGGAGTTTCCGCGATGTCACGGATCGACGGCACTCCGAAGAAGCCAGACGACGCCTTGAGGAGCAACTCTACCAGGCTCAGAAAATGGAAGCTTTGGGAACCCTTGCTCGCGGCATCGCCCACGACTTCAACAACATCCTCGCCGCGATGGTGAGTCACGCGGAGGTGGCGAAGCTGGAGCTTCTCGACCGTCCCGTCACTCAGCAGGCGCTCGACGAGGTTCTCCGTGCGGGCCAACGCGCGAAGGAGCTCACCCACCAAATTCTTGTCTTTAGTCGCGCGGGCAGCCACGAGCTGCGGCCGACCCGATTGGGGCCCATCATCACTGAGTGCGTTCAGCTTCTCCGGTCGTCCCTCCCGAAGTCCATCGAAGTCAGAGCGACTCTCTTGCCGGATGAACCCGAGGTCTTGGCGGATTCGAGTCGGATGCACCAAGTGATCATGAATTTGAGCGTGAACGCTCGGCAGGCGATCGGCGACATGCCGGGGAAAATCGCAGTCACCCTCGAACGGAGTGTGGTTGGTCCGGCCTCGCTGCTCCTCGCCCAGGGGGTTTTCCCAGGGGATTACCTGCGGCTCGAGGTGGTGGACACGGGCAAAGGGATCGACCCAGGCACGCTTCCGCGGATCTTCGAACCGTTTTTCAGCACCAAGTCTCCCAGCCAGGGGAGCGGACTCGGGCTCGCCGTGGTCCACAGCATTCTTCTCAGTCACCGCGGAGCGATCGAGGTCCGCAGCCAGCTGGGCGGGGGCTCCCGGTTCGCGGTGTATTTGCCGGTCAACAGCGCCCGAAGCGACCCGGTTGAATCTACCTCCCCGGGCAGCCTCAAAACCGGGCGGGGCCAGCGGATCGTCCTGGTCGATGATGAGGTGTCGGTTTTGGAGGGTAACCGCAGGCTGCTTGAGCGGATTGGCTATCGCGTCCAGTCCTTTACGGATCCGCATGCGGCCGTGAAGGAGGTCCAGGACAATCCGTCCGCTGTGGACCTCCTGATCACGGACCTGACGATGCCACGCCTGTCCGGAATTGAGGTCGCCCGCTCCGTTCGGGCCGTCCGGGCTGACCTTCCCATCATTCTGGCCACCGGGTTTGATGAGGGGTGGACAATCGAGAAGATCCAACAAATGGGGATCGGCGAGTTGCTCGCAAAGCCATTCACGCTTGCGGAGCTGGCCGCGGCGGTGGCTCGTCAACTCCCTTCGGAGAAGGCGGAAGGCCCTTTGAGGTAGTCTTCGGCCTTTCTTTGGAGAGGGACGGCACCCGGCTTGGGACGTTGGGCCGGTTGACCCCGTTTCGCTCCTCGTGTACAATAAAGGTCTGTCAAAAAACTGCGGCGTTTTCGCTGGCGTAGCTCAATGGCAGAGCACCTGATTTGTAATCAGGGGGTTAAGGGTTCAAGTCCCTTCGTCAGCTCCAGCGTAGCAGGTACCCAGACGTGTTCCGGAACCCCGCGCCGTTGCGGGGTTCCGTGTCGAAGCGCTGGGCGTTTGGTGCGGTGGGGTGACCGAGTGGCTAATGGTAGCAGACTGTAAATCTGCCGGGCTCTGCCCTACGTAGGTTCGAATCCTACCCCCACCATGCGGGTGGTTAGCCGGGAGGGCGGAAGGCGGTACGAGGGACCGGGAATCGGTCGCGCGGACCGTGGCGCGCGATGGGGGAGGGTGTGGTCCGACGCACCGAGTCCCGCTTGCGGGTGTAGCTCAGTTGGTAGAGCATCAGCCTTCCAAGCTGAGGGTCGCGGGTTCGAGCCCCGTCGCCCGCTTGTCTGGCAGGGTGGTTCGGTGGTTGAAGGACGGCTGGGCCGGTGACCACGGCGACGGATTTGCGATCTGAGGAATCTTCCTCTCGCCCTGGCGCCCGTCCGCCCGACTTCGCTCGTGTAGCTCAGTCGGTAGAGCACATCCTTGGTAAGGATGAGGTCACCGGTTCGATCCCGGTCGCGAGCTTCGGGTGTGTACGAAGCATGATGAGTCGAGTGAACCCAAGGCGGCACGATGGCGCGCGAGAAAATCATTATGGAGTGCACCGACTGTAAGAGTCGGAACTACTTCACGCAGAAGAACAAGCGGCTTCATCCCGAGCGGGTGGAGTGGAAGAAATATTGTCCGCGCTGCACCAAGCATGTGCTTCACAAAGAGTCGAAGTAGGCCATGGAACAGACCCAGGTTGCCCGACCCAACCCAACCGCGAGCTTCGTTTCCCGGGCGATTGGGTTCCTCACCTCGGTCAGAGCCGAGATGCAAAAGGTGAATTGGCCCACGCGAGATGAACTGATCAAGGCGACCCGCATGGTCGTCGGTCTGTCTATCGTCCTGGGCATCATCATCGGGTTGTTGGATCTGGCGCTCCAGCTGATTCTCGTGCGGGGGATCGCGCTGATCGCGCGGTGACGGCACCCCCATGGACTATCGTTGGTTCGCCATTCAGACTACGGCCGGGCACGAGAACAAGGTGCGGAGCCTTTTGCAGCAGCGGATCACCGACGATCCCCGCGGGGCGGACGAGAAGCTCGTTCGCCAGGCGTTGGTGCCGACGCAAGAGGCCATCGAGATCAAGAACGGGAAAAAGGTTCTCGTGGAACGGAAGCTGTACCCGGGTTATGTCCTGATCGAAACAACGATGAGCCAGGAGGCGCAACACCTGGTGAACAGCGTTCAGGGCGTCATCAAATTCGTCGGGACCGGGAAGCTTCCACAATCGCTCCGGCCGGATGAGGTCAACCGACTCCTCGGAATCGCCGAAGAGTCGACGGAAGCGCAGCCGAAGGAAGAGATTCCGTTCCTCATCGGCCAAGCCGTCGAGATCACCGAGGGACCGTTCTCGGATTTCAGTGGCACGGTCGAAGAGATCCTTTCCGATAAGGGCAAGGTGAAGGTGTCGGTCAGTCTGTTCGGCCGGCCCACGACGGTGGAGTTGGATTATTTGCAGTTGCGGGGGCATTGAGTTCGAGGAGTGGGATGCCCCACCCCGCGACCGCGCGGGTCATCGCGGCAGCTGCGAGCGGTGCAGGATGAGACCGCTTGCCTTTACACGGTCTGAGCGAGCCCTCCGAGGGCCAGCCCAAAGGGGCCTCGGCGTGTAAAGATGGCGCTACTAGAGGGAGAGTATGGCAAAAAAGGTTACGGCAGTTGTGAAGCTCCAGTGTCCCGCTGGCGCGGCGAACCCTGCTCCCCCCGTGGGAACGGCGCTCGGCCCGCATGGTGTGAACATCATGGAGTTCTGCAAGCAGTTCAACGCGCGGACCCAGAGCCAAAGTGGGATGGTCATCCCCGTGGTCGTGACCATCTTCGCCGACCGCACCTTCACGTTCATCACCAAAACCCCGCCGGCCGCGAACCTCCTGCTCAAGGAGGCCGGGGTCGAAAAAGGCAGCGGCGTTCCCAACCGCACCAAGGTAGGTCGGGTGACCCGCGCGCAGCTGAAGAAAATCGCTGAAATCAAGATGCCGGATTTGAACGCCACCGATCTCGACGCCGCCATGAGGATGGTGGCCGGGACCGCGCGCTCAATGGGGCTGGAGGTCGTGGACTGATGTCGGCGCCAGGAAAGAAATACACCGAGGCGGCGGCTAAGATCAGCCGAGACAAGTTCTATTCGGTTCCCGAGGCCGTGGACCTCGTGAAGAAGGCCGGATACGCCAAGTTCAACGAAACCGTCGATGTGGCGGTGCGTCTGGGAGTCGACCCGCGACATGCGGACCAAGTCGTCCGCGGCACTGTCGTTTTGCCGCACGGCACCGGGAAAACAGTGCGGGTGCTGGTCATCACCCAGGGTGACAAAGTCAAAGAGGCCGAGGCGGCTGGGGCAGATTTCGTCGGGATCGAGTACATCCAGAAGCTCAAGGAGGGGTGGCTCGACTGCGATGTGATTGTCGCCACGCCAGACGTCATGGGTCAATTCGGCGCCTTAGGCCGTGTGCTCGGCCCCCGGGGTCTTATGCCGAATCCGAAGGCCGGCACCGTGACCATGGACGTCACGAAAGCGGTTCGCGAAATCAAAGCTGGGAAGATCGAGTTCCGGGTGGACAAAACGGGGAATGTGCACGCGCCGATCGGGAAGATTGCCTTCACGCCGACGCAACTGGCCGAGAACCTCCAGGCGTTCCTCGATACCATCGTGCGCAGCAAGCCCGCGGCCGCGAAGGGCACGTATCTCAGGTCCGCTACCGTCTCGAGCACGATGGGCCCGGGTGTCCGGCTCGAACTGGGGGGCTACCGATGAGTAAGACCGAACGACAAGCCACGGTTGACGCGTTGGCCGCCGAGCTCCAGACGTCGCCGAATATCTACGTCACGGATTTCAGCGGACTCAATGTCCTCAAGATGACGGAGTTCCGCCGCAAGCTACGCGCGGCTGGTGCGCGGTACATCGTGGTGAAGAATACGTTGGCCCAGCGGGCGCTGGCGGCCAACAACATCCAGGCCTTCGACGTCCACCTCAAAGGACCCATCGGGCTCGTGCTGGCCGGGCGGGATCCCCTGGCAGCGGCGAAGGTAATCGGGGAGTTCGCGAAAACCCACGAGAAGCCGAGGGTGAAGGTGGGTCTCGTCGATGGCAAGGCGGTGGAACCCGCCTACGTCAAGCGGTTGGGTGAGCTACCGCCTCGCGAGGCCCTGTTGGGCCAGTTCGCTGGGGCATTGAATGGCATTCTGTATCAAGTCGTCGGCGCCCTCGAGGCGCTCCGCGAGCAGCGTCAAGCAGCTTCTTAACCGTACGGAGAGACCGAGCATGTCCCCCACGACCCTGAGTAACGAAGAGATCATCGACGCAATCGGCCACAAGACCGTGGTCGAGCTTGCGGACCTCATCGACGCGTTCAAGACGAAGTTCAACGTCTCGATCGCCGTTGCCGCCGCCCCGGCCGCTGGTGGCGCTGCCGCCGCGGCGCCGGCGGCTGAGGAACAGACGGAGTTCACCATCGTCCTCAAGGAAGGTGGCCCGAAGAAGATTCAGGTCATCAAAGTTGTCCGCGAGTCGGTGCCGGGCCTCGGTCTCAAAGAGGCCAAGGACTTAGTCGATGGCGCCCCGAAGGTGTTGAAGGAAGGGGTGTCCAAGGCTGAAGCCGCGGAGATCAAGAAGAAGTTGGAAGAGCAGGGAGCGGTCGTCGAACTGAAGTAGGTGACGCCTGTTCCGCCGTATCCCCGGGCGTCCGCTCGGGGGGCGTCGGGATCTCTAAGGCCTCTCCTTCTTCGGTGAGACGACATGCGAGCTGCTCGAACTCTGGATTCCTTGGTACTGACGAGCCCCCCGACGGCCTTCGCGCTCTGCGAACGGTGCCGTGCAGGGGCCATTTGTGCTGTCTGAGAGCGTGCGATGCCGACATCTCGAGCCGTAATCTCGTTTTCGAAGCGCGAAGGGGGCATGCCGATGCCCCATCTTCTCGACATTCAAACCCGGGCCTTCCAGTCCCTTCTCGTGCCGGACGACGTGAGTGGCGACCGGCAGGACGTGTCCCTGGAGCGGGTCTTCCGCGATCTGTTTCCGATTGCGGACGTCAATGGCAAATACAGCCTTGACTTCCTCCGATATGCGCTGGGTGAGCCCAAGTACAGCGTGGAGGAGTGCATTGAACGCGACATGACCTACGCCGCGCCGCTGAAGGCCACGCTCCAGCTGGTGGTCTTCGAGGAGGTAGAAGGCGATCGCCGGCCGAAGAACATCATCGAGAAAGAAGTTTATCTCGGTGAGCTCCCCATCATGACTCCGCTCGGTACCTTCGTGATCAACGGGGCCGAACGCGTCGTCGTGAGTCAGTTGCACCGTTCGCCCGGCGTGGTGTTCGAGGAGGATACCCATCCGAACGGGCAGCGGCTGTTTTCGGCCCGGATCATTCCGTTCCGCGGCTCCTGGGTGGAGTTCACGATCGACATTCACGATGTGATTTACGTCCATATCGACAAGAAGAAGAAATTCCCGGCGACCGCGTTGCTTCGGGCCTTCGGCTACGGGAGTAATCCCGAAATCCTGAAGCTCTTCTTCGCGACGAAGGTGCTCAACATCACGGGCAAACTCGAAGGCCGGCAGGAACGGCGTGAAATGATGGGTGCCTTGCTGGCGGCCGATGTGCGGAACCCCGAGGATCTCAAGGGGGATCCGCTGGGAGTGGTGGGCGACGAAGTCACGCAAGAGCGCCTCAACGCGATGCGGCATGTCGGCGTCAAGGAAGTCACGGTGTTCGCCGGGTACACGTCCCTCGACCTTCGCGACGAAGAGCAGCCGACCACTACGCGCGAGCGGTCGAACCATGTGCTCGCGTTTGACGTGGCCGATCCGAGCACCGGCGAGGTGGTGGGTGAAATGGGCCGGGAGCTGACCGACGCGCTACGGAAGAAGCTCAATAAGGCCGGCGTGCAGAAGATCGATGTGCTCCTGCCGGCGGGCCGGTCCGAGTCGCCGTTGATCAAGAACACGCTGGCGAAAGATCCGACGCACAGCGAGGCCGAAGCCCTGCAGCAGATCTATGCGCTCCTGCGGCCCGGCGATGCGCCGAACCTGGAGACCGCGCGCCAGCAGCTCCAGCGGTTGTTCTTCAACCCGAAGCGCTACGATCTCGGCCGCGTGGGCCGGTACAAGATCAATCATCGTCTCCGGCTCAACACGGATCCGAATCATACCGTGTTGACCGAGGAGGATTTCATCTCGATCATCCGGTACTTGATCGACCTGGCCGATGGTCGGGGCCACACCGATGATATCGACCACCTCGGCAACCGGCGCATTCGGTCGGTCGGGGAGTTGATCGCCAATCAGTTCTCCGTGGGACTGTCCCGCATGGCGCGGCTCGTCAAAGAGCGGATGAGCATCAATTCCGACCCGGAAAAGATTTCACTTGACGACCTGGTGAACGCCCGGACTGTGTCCGCGGTGATCCAGGCCTTTTTCGGATCGTCGCAGTTGTCCCAGTTCATGGATCAGACCAATCCGCTGGCCGAGCTCACCAACAAGCGCCGATTGAGCGCGTTGGGACCCGGAGGTCTGACGCGGGAACGCGCCGGGTTCGAAGTGCGCGACGTCCATTACTCACAGTATGGACGCATGTGCCCGATCGAAACACCCGAAGGTCCGAACATCGGATTGATCACCAGCCTCTCCACCTATGCCCGGATCAACGATCTCGGCTTTATCGAGACGCCGTATCGCGTGGTGAAGAACGGCAAAGTGACCCATGAGGTGCGATGGCTCTCGGCCAGCGAGGAAGAGGATTACACCGTCGCGCAGGCCAACGCCGCGCTCACGCCGGAAGGCAGCTTTATCGACACTCTGGTGCTCTGCCGCAAGGGGGACGATTACCCGCTGCTGCCGCCCGATCGGATCGATTTCATGGACGTAGCGCCGGAACAGCTCGTCTCCATCGCGGCCGCGCTGATTCCGTTCCTGGAGCACGACGACGCAAATCGCGCGCTCATGGGATCCAACATGCAACGGCAATCGGTGCCGCTGCTCTTCCCGCAGGCTCCCGTCGTGGGGACCGGTCTTGAAGACAAAGTGGCGCGCGACTCCGGCGCCGTCATCATCGCCCGGCGCACCGGCACCGTGACCCGGGTGACCGCGGACGAGATCATCGTCGATTCGGGCGAACACGGCCCGAAGATCGGCGAAACCCCGTTGGCCCGCCTCGCTCAACACGATCGGTACCGGGTCAAGAAGTTCTGGCGGACCAATCAGGACACCGCCATCAACCAGCGCCCCTTGGTGCGGATGGGGCAGGCCGTCCAAGCCGGTGAAATCATCGCGGACGGCGCTGCTACGGAAGACGGAGAACTGGCCCTGGGCAGCAACGTCCTCGTGGCGTTCATGCCTTGGTACGGGCACAATTTCGAAGATGCCATCATCCTGTCCGAGCGTTTGGTGAAGGATGACGTCTATTCGTCCATTCACATTCAGGAACTCGAGCTGCACGTTCGGGACACCAAACGCGGTCAAGAAGAAATCACGCGCGAAATTCCGAACGTATCGGACGAGGCCGTCGTCGATCTCGATGAGCGGGGCATCATCCGGATCGGGGCGCACGTGAAGCCGGGCGACATCCTGGTCGGCAAGATCACGCCGAAGGGGGAAACCGAGCTCTCACCCGAAGAGAAGCTGCTGACCGCAATCTTCGGCGAAAAGGCCAAGGACGTGAAGGACTCGTCCCTGAAGGTCCCACCCGGGATGAAGGGCACAGTCATCGACGTGAAGATCTTCAGCCGCATCGAAGATCAGGTCGTGGAAAAAGACCGCGGCGAGCGCATTGGTGAAGTCCGGCGTATCGAACACGACGAGAAGACCCGGATCAACGCCGTCATGGTGGAGGAGCTCCGTCATTTGCTCGAAGGTCAGGACGTGGCCTTGATGCTCAAGGCGGGCACCGTGGAGGAGTATCTCCCGGCCGCGACTAAGCTCTCGGCCGCCACCCTCAAGGACGTTGATTTGGGCGACGTCGACCTGAAGACGCTGCGCGTAGCGAACAAGCCGGCGAACGAACGCATTCGCACCACCATCGAAGCCGCAGCCCGCGAGCGGGCCAAGGTCGAAGAGAAGGCCGAAGACCAAATCGACAAGATCCTTCAGCCGGACGAATTGCCTCCGGGCGTCATCCAGCTGGTGAAGGTCTATCTCGGAGAAAAGCGCAAGATCAGCGTTGGCGACAAAATGGCCGGCCGTCACGGCAATAAGGGCATCGTCGCACGCATCGTTCCCGAGGAGGACATGCCGTTCCTCCCCGACGGGACGCCGGCGGACATCGTCCTGAATCCGCTCGGCGTTCCAAGCCGGATGAACGTCGGGCAAATTCTCGAGACGCACCTGGGTTGGTGCGCGCAGATTCTCGGCTTCAAGGCCAAGACTCCGGTCTTTCGCGGCGCCGACGAGGCCGAGATCGCGGTGCTGTTGCAGCTGACCGGGCTCAAGTGGGCCAGCGATGCCTTAGCTCTCAAACATCGCGCGCCGGCCCCGTCGGCCGCCACGGTGATTACCCTGATCGAGGATCTCAAGCGCGCTGGGTTGGAGCACCACATGCTCCATGAGGCGTCGATTGCCGATCTCGGCAGGGCCGCGACCTCACCGACGACGCGCGAACTCTTTCATTCGGTTTCCGCGTTCTTGACCGAAGCGGCGAAGGAGTTGGCCGCCCGGCACGTGGAGCAGCGCCGCATCGAACTTCGGTACCATCAGGCGCGGTTGGAGACGGCGACCGGCGTCCTGCAGAAGGCGCTCAATAAGGCCGGTAAGGAGCTCGAGTCGGGCCTCGAGGGTGGCCCCGCGGACGCCCTTACCGCCGCGAAGCAGCCCGCGCTGGCGGCGATGTTGAGCGGGAAGCGGAGCCTGGACGAAGTGGCGGCTGCCGCAGTGGAGTTGATTCGGGCCGCGGGCCTGACGCCGGCCGGCAAGGTGCGGCTGCGCGACGGGCGAACCGGGCAAGGTTTCGCCGGCGACGTGACCGTGGGCTCGATCTACATGCTCAAACTCAGCCACTTGGTCGACGACAAGATTCACGCGCGTTCGATCGGTCCATACTCGCTGGTGACCCAACAGCCGCTCGCCGGCAAGGCGCAGTTCGGCGGCCAACGGTTCGGTGAAATGGAGGTCTGGGCGCTCGAGGCGTATGGAGCAGCCCACTTGCTCCAAGAGATGTTGACGGTGAAGTCCGATGATGTGAACGGCCGAAGCAAAGTGTACGAGGCGATCGTGAAGGGACAGAATCTTCCGGAGCCCGGCATTCCCGAGTCGTTCAACGTCCTGGTGAAAGAGTTGCAGGCGCTTGGCTTGAAGGTGAAGCTCGGCGAGACCGCCGAAAGTGAGGAGTAAGAGAACTTCATGGTCGACTTTCGTAGTGGGCGTGAGCCCAAGAGCTCGAGTTTCGATTACATCAGCATTCGGATCGCCGCACCCGAGGAGATCCGCGGACCTCGTGATCCCAAAGAACGCGAACGGATGGAACTCCAGGGGCTGCGGAACTGGTGGTCTTGGGGCGAAGTCACCAAGCCCGAGACCATCAACTACCGCTCGTTCAAGCCCGAGAAGGACGGCTTGTTCTGTGAGCGCATTTTCGGTCCAGTGAAGGACTGGGAATGCCATTGCGGCAAATACAAGCGGATCCGCTACCGCGGCGTCATCTGCGATCGCTGCGGCGTCGAGGTGACCTTGAGCAAGGTGCGGCGCGAACGGATGGGCCACATCGAGCTCAGTGTGCCCGTGGCGCACATCTGGTTCTTCAAAACCCTTCCGTCGCCGATGGGGAATCTGCTCAGCATCACGCTTCGAGAGTTGGAGCGGGTGTTGTACTACTCGAGCTACATCGTCATCGAGCCGGGCAAGCAGGATGTCGATCCGAACCAGCTCCTCGACGAAGAGGAGTATCTAGCCCTCCGCCAGAAGGCCAAGGATGCGGGTGACGTGGGGTTCCGGGCGGACATCGGCGCGCCGGCCGTTCGGGAGCTCCTGGGCCGGATCGATGTGAAGAAGTTAGCGGACGAGCTTCGTGCGGGGATCGCCACTGAGACGAGCCAGCATCGGAAGAAGCAGATGCTCAAGCGACTCAAGATAGTCGATGCTTTCTTGTCGTCCGGCGACAACGGCGAACTGCCGAACAACCCAGCCTGGATGATCATGGATGTGATTCCGGTGCTGCCACCGGATCTGCGCCCCCTGGTGCCGTTGGACGGCGGGCGGTTCGCAACCAGCGACCTGAACGACCTCTATCGCCGGGTGATCAACCGGAACAACCGGTTGATGAAACTGATTCAGCATAAGGCGCCCGAAGTCATTCTCCGGAATGAAAAGCGCATGCTTCAGGAGGCCGTGGACGCGCTCTTCGACAACGGCCGCCGTTCCAAGGCGATCCGGGGCCGGGGCAAGCGCCCCCTCAAGTCCCTGTCCGACATGCTCAAAGGCAAGCAAGGACGCTTCCGACAGAATCTGTTGGGAAAGCGCGTCGACTATTCGGGCCGTTCGGTCATCGTAGTCGGCCCCGAGCTACGTCTCCATCAATGCGGGTTGCCCAAGGCGATGGCAGTCGAGCTGTTCAAGCCGTTCATCATCCACAAGTTGGTCGAGAAGGGCATCGCGGAAACGGTCAAGCGCGCCAAGAAGATCGTCGAGCGCGAAGGACCGGAGGTCTATGAAATCCTGGAAGAGATCATTCAGGATCATCCGGTGTTGCTCAATCGTGCCCCGACGCTCCATCGCCTGGGCATTCAGGCCTTCGAGCCCAAGTTGGTGGAGGGCAAAGCCATCCGGATCCATCCGTTGGTCTGCGCGGCCTTCAACGCGGACTTCGATGGCGACCAGATGGCGGTGCATGTCCCGTTGTCGTTCGAGGCACAGCTCGAGGCCCGGTTGTTGATGGTTTCCTCGAACAACATTCTCAAACCCTCCGACGGGCGGCCGGTGGCAGAGCCGTCCCAGGATATGGTGCTGGGCTCCTACTTCCTCACCAAGCTTCCGGCCGGGTACGAGGAGGAGTTGCGCAAAGGCGCCGGGAAGCTCGAGGAGACCCGAGCACGGCTCTGGAAGGGCGTCAAACATTACGGCAGCATTGCCGAGCTGGACATGGCGTTGCTCGGCGGACATGTGACCTACCACACGGCAATTCAGTTCTGGTTCGTGCCGCCGCCGGAAGCGTTGGAGCCCTTGCCGCGCTGGATTCGAACGACGGTGGGCCGGGTGCTGTTCAACAACATCCTGCCGCGCCGGGTGGTCGCCGAGTTGGGCTACCGCGACGATTTGATGAAGAAGAAGATGCTTTCTGAGCTCGTGTTGCAGAGCTATCGCCGGGCGGGGCTCAAGGAGACGGTCGACTTCCTCGATCGGCTCAAGAAGTTCGGCTTCGAGTTCGCGACGCTGGGTGGGATCTCCATCGGGGTGGAAGACCTCGAGATTCCGGCCGAAAAGCCGCAACTCATTGAGGAGGCCGCCAAGCGGGTCGAGCGGTTCCAGCGGGCCTACAACACGGGCCAGATTACCTTCGGCGAACGGTACAACAAGGTCATCGACGCGTGGACCCACGCCAACAACGACGTCGCGGAAGCGATGATCAACTCAATGCGGGTGTCGCGCGGTGGGTTCAACCCCGTGTTCATGATGTTCGATTCTGGGTCCCGCGGTAGCCGCGATCAGATCCGGCAGCTCGCCGGGATGCGTGGTCTCATGGCCAAGCCGCAAAAGAAGCTGACGGGTGGCATCGGAGAAATCATCGAAAGTCCGATTCGGTCAAATTTCCGGGAAGGCCTCACCGTGCTTGAGTACTTCATCTCGACCCACGGCGCCCGTAAGGGCCTGGCCGACACCGCGCTCAAGACGGCGGACGCCGGGTACCTGACGCGCCGTTTGGTGGACGTGGCGCAGGATGTCACGGTCACCGAAGAAGATTGCGGGACAATCCTCGGGCTGGAAATCAGCGCGCTCAAGGAAGGCGAGGACGTGATCGAGTCGCTCAAGGAGCGCATCTTGGGCAATGTCGCTGGCGAAGACGTGTTCGATCCGCACCAATTGGACGAGCACGGCGATCCGAGGCTTCTCGTCCAATCGGGTCAGCTCATCGATGAAGAGACCTCCGACGCGATCGAGGACGCCGGAATCGACAAACTCAAGATCCGATCGGTGCTGACGTGCGAAGCGAAGCGCGGCATTTGCCGTATGTGCTACGGCCGGAATCTCGCGACCATGGACATGGTGGACATGGGTGAGGCCGTTGGCATTCTGGCCGCGCAGTCCATCGGCGAGCCGGGGACGCAGCTGACGCTCCGGACCTTCCATATCGGTGGTACGTCGTCCCGGATCGCGGAAGAAGCGGAACGACGGGTCCGGTCGGACGGCGTAGTGAAATACACCAATGGTCTCGAGTGGACCGATCTACCGATCGAGTTCGAAGACGGCTCGAAGGCTAACATTCGCATCGTCCTGACTCGCGAGGATGAGTCCGCGACGGATGAGACCAAGGAAGGCATCCTCGTCGTCGATCCGAAGGATCACAAGCGGGTGCTCAACCGATATCCCGTTCCCGAAGGCGCCATCCTCCATGTCAAAGAGGGTGAGATCGTCAGTAAGGGAGACAACGAAAAGCGGGCCACCATCCTGTATACGTGGGACCCGTACAACGATCCCAGCATCATCAAGATCGACGGCGAGCTGCGCTGGAAGGACCTGGTTCCCAGCGTCACCCTCCGTGAGGAACTCGACGAGGGCACCGGTTTGCGCTCGCTCGTGGTTACGGCCGATCCGGATCGTGAGCTGCATCCATCGGTGCTGGTCTACAGCAGCAATCGCAAGGATCCGCAGGAGTACACGCTGGCGGAGGGGTCTCGCATCATCCTGGGCTCGCCGACCGACCAGGTGAGTCGCGCAATGGATGTTCCGGATACCGCCAATCCGTGGGCCTCGAAGTTCCAGGTCGATGAGCGGCCGATCAACGAAGCGTGGCCGAGCAAGACCAAGAAGGAAAGCAAGGATCGGACGGTATTTCTGTCGGCCCCGGTCAAAGTGATGAAGGGTGTGACCGTCACCAAAATCCCGCGTCAGGCTTACAAGACGCGGGACATAACGGGTGGTCTGCCCCGGGTGGCGGAACTCTTCGAAGCGCGGCGGCCGAAAGACCCGGCGACCATGGCCGAGGTCGACGGCATCGTCAAGTTCGGCGAGATCAAGCGCGGGAAGCGCGAAATCTTCGTCTATCCGACCGGGCCCGACGGTACGATTCCGGAAGGCCAGGAGGCCAACGTCTACGAGGTCCCCGCCGGCAAGCACCTTCGGGTGCACGAAGGCGATCGGGTCCGCGCCGGCGACCGGCTCACCGAAGGCCCGGTGAATCCGCACGAGATCCTGCTCATCAAGGGACCTCGCGCGGTGCAAGAGTATCTGTTGAACGAGGTGCAGGAGGTCTACCGGCTCCAAGGTGTCCGCATCAGCGACAAACACATCGGAGTCATCGTCCGGCAGATGCTTCAGAAGGTACGGGTCACCGAGCCTGGGGACACTGGTTTCCTCGAGGCCGAAGCCGTGGACAAGCTCACGTTCCGCGAGGAGAACGAGCGGGTCTTGAGGAAGAAGTCCAAGCCCGCCACGTCGGAGCCCGTGCTGCTCGGCATCACGAAGGCGAGCCTCACGACCCAATCCTTCATCTCGGCGGCGTCGTTCCAAGAAACAACTCGGGTGCTCACCGATGCGGCGATCCGCGGGGCCAAAGACGATTTGCGCGGTCTCAAAGAGAACATCATCATCGGGCATCTCATTCCGGCCGGCACCGGTCATTACCGGTACGTTGACCTGGAGATCGAGCCGCCCGCAGGCTTCGAACCGCCGCCGCCGGCCGAAGTCGTGGCGCCGGTGGGAGCGGCGGTGGCAGAGGAAGTGGAAGCACTGTAGTTGTACTCGTCCGAAAACAAGGCGCCCGGGAGGTCTCCCGGGCGCCTTTGTGTTGTCGCCTGCGCGTCCGGACGCCCCGCTCTACTTACGCGGAATCGCCCGAATGATCCGCCCGGTGCGATTCAAAACGAGCATGGGTCCAGCCATCGGGGCCTCATTCAGTCGGAGAGGAATTTCCGTGGCCGCCCGGATGGCCGCGGAGAAGGAATAGGCATCGGCCGCCGCATCGTTGACCACATAGCCCATATCGCGGAACTGGGCCGCGGAAATTGGACTCAGCGGATTCGTTCCCCGATTTAGGAAACCGGTCATCAGTTCCGAGCCAAGGATGGATTCCCGCCAGTGTGCGTCCCGCGTTCCCGCGCCGCCGGAATTCTCGACCGGCACCGGAATGCTATGATAAAACAGGTTGGGTGCGTTCAGGCCTGTGAAGGCGGACTGGGCGGAAGGTCCTGTAAAAAAGGGATCGCTGGAGCCGCGCCCGGTCAATAGGTTGAGCAGATCCTGGTCCCAGATGGTGCCAAACCCCAGCACATGGCCCATCTCATGGGTGATTACATCAGAGAGCTGGCCGCTTTGCTCAAGGGTCGCGAGGTCGTCGGTGTCGAATTCCATCTGCCCCACGATCGTGAGGAAGCCCTGATCCCGTAGTAAACATGGCCCCGCCCGGCCCAGCACACCGCCGGCACCGTCGATCTTCACCAGGTTCGCGAATATCACCAGATCTTGAATCGTTTCGTTCAGAGCCGGGTAGCAACCACCCGACGAGGCCGGCTCGTTGATGGCGACACTCGGAAGATGGGCGATGATGATTCGCCCCCATTTCGCTGTCGCGCTGTCGAACGCGGCCTTTTGGGCCGTGGTCGGGGGAGTGCCATTGTACCGCACCTCGATTTGGAATACGGGTTGGGGAGCGGTCCCTGCATTCACGGTAAAGGTCACCGGTGGCAGGCCTTGAACCGAGGCATCTACCGTGTTGAGCGGATCGGTCGGGCCCACACGCCAGGAGGGGAGCGAAGTTTCCCCGTTGAAATCGGACATTGCGTGCCCGGCCACGATTCTTCCACCACCGCTCTGAATCGCGAACGTCACCGCTTGGCCGGCCACCGGGTTTCCAGGAGCATCAGTCACCCGGACCCGGGGCAGTAAGGTGACAAAGTTGCCGAGGAACGCGGTCTGCGAGGTGGGGCTGATCGCCGTCAGATTCGCCGGTGTAGCCGCCACTCCCGTCGCGGATACTGTCACCGCGGGGAGCCCCGGCGTCTGGATCCTGAGCTGATTGACCCCCGGGGCGAGGCCTACGATCCAGCTCCCGACCGTCGCAATCCCGTTCGCAGCCGTGGTTTGGGCGGCACCCGATACCAAGCCATTCCCAGTCGCCACCACGAAGGTCACGGAGACCCCTGCCAGCGGTTGACCGGTGCCGTCCACGGCCTGAACGGCCGGAAGGATGGGCACGGCGGTTCCAGCGTTGACGGTTTGGCTATTGCCGGTGATCACGGTCAGCGTGGCGGGAGTCCCTACCGCCGTGAACGTCGCGTTGACTCCCCCGGGAACACTGGTGAGAAGTGTGTTTTGGCCGGCCCCGGTGCCTAACGTCCACGATCCGAGGGTCGCCCGTCCGTCGGCACCCGATATTGGAGTAGCTCCAGTCACCGATCCGCCGCCGCCCTGTACGGCGAAGGTGACCGTGACCCCCGATACCGGGTTGCCAAAGGCGTCCGTCACGCGCGCAGTCGGCGCGATGGGGACTGAGTGACCCACAATGGCGAATTGAGCGTTTCCGGCGGTGGGGATGATGGCGGCTGCAGGCCCTGCAACGCCGGTCGCAGTAGCCGTTCCCGGAGTCAGCCCAGTGACGGCGGCGGACAGGATGTTGGCTCCGGTAGCGACCCCGATGATCCAATTCACCGAGACGATCCCGCTCGCATTCGTGGAATCCAGGGCACGGGAGACGGAACCACCACCGCCCGTGACGATGAAGGCTACCGGAACTTTCGGAATGGGCCCCTGAGCGTCGCTCACTTTGAACTGGATGGCCTGCGGCAGAGCCTGTCCGGCGGGACCGGTTTGTCCGTCGCCAGCCACGGCCTGCACGGTGGTGGGGACCCGCGGTTTGGTTGGGTCTTTTCCACATGCCAGGGTCCCGCCGAGGAGGAGCAGTAGGGTTCCGGCTTGGCGGGGGCTCGACATACGGAAGCTCCGAAGTCTCAGGTGGGTTAGGGAGAAGTTTAGAGGGTAGGGGTAGGGTTGGGAAAGCCACGGGGCGACTTGACCCTAGTTAAAGCGGCAGCTATACTTAGAGTCTGTCGCAAAAAGCGACCTGGGGCCCGGAAGACCAAAAGACTAAAGCAGTATTTGGGGTGTATGCCGACGATCAATCAACTCATCCGGCACGGCCGGAAGTCCGTCATTGCGAAAGATAAGTCCCCGGCGCTTAAGTCGAATCCCTTTCGACGCGGCGTCTGCACCCGGGTCTATACCACCACACCCAAGAAGCCGAACTCGGCGTTGCGGAAGGTGGCGAAGGTTCGTCTGACGAACGGCTTCGAGGTGATCGCATACATTCCGGGGGAAGGCCACAACCTCCAGGAACACTCGATCGTGCTGATTCGCGGAGGTCGAGTGAAGGATCTGCCCGGCGTCCGATACCATATTGTGCGCGGAACTCTCGATGCCGCCGGTGTCACCGGACGGAAACAGAGCCGTTCGAAGTATGGCGCCAAGGCCCCGAAGGAAGGGGCCGCGAAGGGCGGGGCTAAATGAGCCGCCGGAACAAGTCGGTCAAGCGGCCGGTCCCGGCCGACCCGCGTTACGATAGCCAGACCGTCTCGAAGTTCGTCAATAATTTGATGACTCGGGGCAAGAAGAGCCTGGCGGAAAAAGTGTTTTACGACGCGATGGACATGATTGAAGAGCGGACCAATCAGCCTGGGGTCACGGTGTTCAAGCAAGCGGTGGCGAATGCCAAACCCGCCCTTGAAGTGAAGAGTCGTCGGGTCGGTGGTGCCTCGCTCCAGGTCCCAGTGGAGGTTCGACCGGAGCGGCGGACCGCGTTGGCAATGCGGTGGCTGATCCAATTTGCCCGGACTCGCAGCGAGAAGACCATGTCTGAGCGACTGGCAGCGGAGTTCATCCTCGCTTCCAAGGGCGAAGGCAATACGATCAAGAAAAAGGACGACACGCACCGGATGGCTGAGGCCAACCGCGCGTTTGCTCACTATCGCTGGTAGGTGCGGCCGGGATCGGCCGCCCCACGGGCACAATACATCGAGCCCTGACATCGGATCACGTGACGAGGTTTTGACGCCACCTCTGGTCCTCTAATAACAACGCGTGGATTCCCTTTGGGGATCCTCGTCCGGCGGGTGAGGCCGGTTGCCCAGGCCTCTCCAGGACGCGCGCGGAGCGATACCACCGGAGGAATAGGCGGAGACGCCTATTCGACCAGCCGGGTCGGTCGCCCCGCTTTTTCGTTGGCATGGAGTCTGACACAGGATATGGCGCGACATACACCGCTCAACCGCTATCGTAACATCGGCATCATGGCCCACATTGATGCCGGGAAAACGACTACGACCGAGCGTATCCTTTACTACACGGGCAAGAACTACAAAATCGGTGAAGTCCATGAGGGCGCCGCCACCATGGACTGGATGGAACAGGAGCAAGAGCGCGGGATCACCATCACGTCCGCCGCCACGACCTGTTTCTGGGTCCGGGATGACATCGAGCACCGGATCAACATCATCGACACGCCGGGGCATGTCGATTTCACCGCGGAAGTGGAACGGTCGCTCCGCGTTCTGGACGGCGCGGTCACCCTGCTCGACTCGGTCGCCGGGGTGGAGCCGCAGACCGAAACCGTCTGGCGGCAGGCTGATCGTTACGGGGTTCCGCGGATCATCTTCGCGAACAAGATGGATCGCATTGGCGCCGATTTCGACAAGTGTCTGACGATGATTCGGGAGCGGCTCACCAAGAAATCGTTCCCGATCCAATTGCCGGTCGGTTCCGGCGAACTGTTCACCGGACACATTGACGTGATCCGGCGGGTCGAAATCGTGTTCGATGATGACACGCTCGGTAAGACGTTCACCGAAATGCCCGTGGCCGACAAATACAAAGACGCCATGGAAAAGGCACGTCATGAGGTCATCGAAGCCTCGGTGGAATACGACGAGGAGCTGATCGAAAAGTATTTGGCCGGCCACGAACTCACGTTCGAGGAGATTCAGCGGGCGATCCGGAAGGCGACCACGGGCGGACACATCGTCCCGGTGCTCTGTGGCGCTTCCTTCAAGAACAAGGGTGTGCAGGCGCTCCTAGATGCCGTCATCGATTATCTCCCGAGTCCCATCGACATTCCTCCGGTGATCGGGCATATCCCGCTCCACGACGACACCAAGGAACAGCGGAGAGCCTCGGACGACGAGGTATTCTCCGCCTTGGCCTTCAAGATCATGACGGACCCGTACGTTGGGCGGTTGACCTATTTCCGGGTGTACTCCGGATCGCTCAAATCGGGCAGCTACGTCTACAACAGTACGAAAGACAAGCGGGAGCGGATCGGACGTCTGCTCCAAATGCACGCCAACAAGCGCGAAGAAATCGAGGAAGTCCTCGCCGGGGATATCGCCGCGGCGATTGGCCTCAAAGACACACGGACCGGCGACACCCTGTCCGACGACGATCATCCGATCATCCTCGAAGCGATGAAGTTCCCGAACCCGGTCATCGACGTCGCCATCGAGCCCAAGACGAAGGCCGACCAGGACAAGCTGGGGATCGCCCTGCAGAAGCTCGCCGAGGAAGATCCGACGTTCCGGGTCCGCAGCGACCAGGAAACCGGTCAGACGATCATCGCCGGGATGGGTGAACTCCATCTTGAGATCCTGGTTGAGCGGATGAAGCGGGAGTTCAAGGTCGAAGCCAACGTGGGCCGTCCGCAGGTGGCCTATCGCGAGACGGTCACCCGGAAGGTCACCGACATCGAAGGCAAGTTCATTCGGCAGTCGGGTGGTAAGGGCCAATACGGCCACGTGGTGATCAACCTCGAGCCGGCGGAAGTGGGCACCGGATTCCACTTCGAAGATAAGATCGTGGGCGGCGTGATCCCCCGCGAGTTCATCAAGCCGGTGGAGGCGGGCATCAAAGAAGCGCTGGAGAACGGCGTGCTCGCGGGATACCCGATGGTGGACCTGAAGGTGCAGTTGGTGTACGGCAGCTATCACGACGTCGACAGCTCCGAAATGGCGTTTAAGATCGCGGGGTCGATGGCGTTCAAAGAGGCCGCGAAGGCTGCCCGTCCCATCATCCTCGAACCGATCATGGAAATCGAGGTCGTGGCCGCGTCCGAGTTTCTCGGCGACGTGATCGGCGACCTGTCCAGCCGGCGCGGGAAGATCGCGGGGATGACTCAGCGCGGCGACGCACAGGTCGTGGCCGCGGATGTGCCGCTGGCGGAAATGTTCGGTTACTCCACGACCCTCCGCAGCATGACGCAGGGACGGGGCGTGTACACGATGCAATTCGATCATTACGAGCAGGTGCCCAAGTCGGTGGAAGAACAAATCATCGCGAAAGTGAAGGCGTAGGTCACACTCACACGAGGGTATTGAGGGAACAGATCATGGCCAAGGCGAAATTTGAGCGGACCAAGCCACACGTGAACGTGGGAACGATCGGGCACGTGGACCATGGCAAGACCACATTGACTGCGGCCCTCACCAAGGTGTCCGCGGACAGAGGTCTGGCCACCTATATACCCTACGACCAGGTCGCGAAGGCGTCGGAAGCGCAGGGACGGCGCGACCCGACGAAGATTCTGACCATCGCGACCAGTCACGTGGAATACAGCACGGTGAACCGGCACTATGCCCACGTGGATTGCCCGGGGCACGCGGACTATGTGAAGAACATGATCACCGGCGCGGCCCAAATGGATGGCGCGATATTGGTGGTGTCGGCGGTGGACGGTCCGATGCCGCAAACGCGTGAGCACATCCTCTTGGCCTACCAGGTCAACGTGCCGTCCATCGTGGTGTTCTTGAACAAGTGCGATCTCGTGGACGATCCGGAGCTGCTGGACCTGGTGGAGCTCGAAGTGCGCGAGCTGCTGAGCCAGTACAAGTTCCCCGGCGATGACGCGCCGGTCATCCGCGGGTCGGCCATCAAGGCGATCCAGGGCGATCCCGCGTACGTGGCGAAGATCGAAGAGCTATACAACGCACTCGATACGTACATTCCGCAACCGAAGCGCGAGGTCGATAAGCCGTTCCTGATGCCGGTCGAAGATGTGTTCAGCATCACCGGCCGCGGCACGGTCGCCACGGGCCGCATCGATCGGGGCAAAGTGAAGGTCGGCGAAGAAGTGCAGCTGGTCGGGTTCAACGCCGAGAAGAAGACCACGGTCACCGGCGTCGAGATGTTCCGCAAGCTGCTCGACGACGGCCAGGCGGGCGACAACGTTGGGCTGCTGCTCCGCGGCGTGGAAAAGAACGAAGTCGAGCGCGGCATGGTGCTCGCCAAACCGGGGAGCATCACTCCGCACACCCAGTTCGAGGCGGAGGTGTACGTCCTCACCGCCACCGAAGGCGGCCGGCACACGCCATTCTTCAAGGGCTATCGGCCGCAGTTCTATTTCCGGACCACGGACGTCACCGGGTCGGTCGAGTTGCCCGCGGGTGTTGAGATGGTCATGCCGGGTGACAACATCCAGATGACCATCGAGCTGATCATCCCGATCGCCATGGATCCTGGCCTTCGGTTCGCCATCCGCGAAGGCGGGCGTACGGTGGGTGCGGGAGTCGTGACCAAGATCTTGAAGTAGAGTGGCACCGAGTAAGGAGCAACTATGGCAGGCAGAATTCGCATTCGCTTGAAGGCCTTTGACCACGTCGTGCTCGACCAGGCGGCGGCGGACATCGTCCGGAGCGTGGAAAAGACCGGTGCCGAGGTGTCGGGCCCAATCCCGCTCCCGGTGAAGACGGAGCGGTTCACGGTGCTCCGAAGCCCGCACGTGGACAAGAAGAGCCGCGAGCAGTTCGAGTTGCGGACCCACAAGCGATTGCTCGATATCAATGACTCGCGACCCCAGACGATGGACGCGCTCACCAAGCTGGATCTGCCGGCTGGCGTGGACGTGGAGATCAAGGTCGAATAGACATGACCACAGGAATCATTGGCCGCAAACTCGGGATGACCCGGGTTTTCGCGGAAGACGGGACCGCCGTCCCCGTGACAGTAATCGAAGCCGGACCCTGTCAGGTGGTCCAGGTTCGGATGGCCGACGTGCAGCTGGGGTTCGGCGTCAAGCGCCCCATCCGCACCACCAAGGCCGAACTGGGCCACGCGAAAAAGGCGGGGCTCGATGCGGCACCGCACGTGATCCGGACCTTTCAGGTGGCCGGTGACGCCCCGGCGGCGGGCTCGACCGTCACGGTGCAGATGTTCGCCCCCGGCGAGCTCGTGAAGGTCACCGGCACGTCGAAGGGGCGAGGGTTCCAAGGCGTGGTCCACCGACACGGCTTCGCTGGGGGCCCGGCGAGTCACGGCAATACCCGACACCGGAAGCCGGGATCCATCAGCCCGGGCACCGACCCTTCCCGCGTCATCAAAGGAAAGAAGATGCCGGGGCACCAGGGTGCCCGCCGCCATACGGAGCTCGGTCTTCGCGTCGTCCGAATCGACTCCGAGCGGAATCTGCTCTTCGTACGCGGCGCGGTGCCGGGATCCAAGAACGGCATTGTCATGGTCGCCAAACAGGGAGGACCCAGTCGCCATGATTGAGGCACCTCTGTTCTCATCGGCCGGAGCCAAGCAGAAGGCTACCTTCAGCCTTCCGGAACCCTATTTCGACGGCACCGTGAACGAGCCGGTACTGCATCAGGCCGTAAAGACCTTCCTGGGCAATCAGCGCCAAGGCACGGCCAAGACCAAGACGCGGAGCTTCGTCTCGGGCGGGAATCAAAAACCGTGGAAGCAGAAAGGCACCGGGCGCGCCCGCCAAGGGTCCACGCGCGCGCCGCATTGGCGTGGTGGTGGCATCGTGTTCGGGCCGATTCCGCGAAGCTACCGGGCCGATATTCCTCGCAAGGTGCGGCAACTTGCCCGCCGGTCGGCCCTCAATGCTCGGGCGCGCGAAGGGTCCCTCTTCGTGATTGAGCCCGTGATCTTCGAGGCGCCAAAGACTGCCCGCCTGGCGCAGTTATTCGAGGCGTTGGGGCTTGGGGAAAAAAAGGTACTCGTTCTCACCACAGCGCTGAACCACAACGTGTATCTGAGCGCGCGCAACTTGCCGGGCGCGCACGTCATGCCGTTCTATGAGGCCTCGGCCTACGACATCCTGTGGGCCCAAGCCATCGTCGTGGAGCGAAACGCATTGACCGGGGAACCAGTCGACGCCGCGATGTCCTTGGAAGCGGCCCCAGTCGTACCGATCAAGCGCGCCGGAAAGTCACGCGCGACCTCGCGCAAGGGGGCCGCCAACCCAGTCCGGGCCAAGAAACCTTCGCCCAAGAAGGCGGCCGCCAAGGCAGCACCCTCGGCCAAGGCCAAGTCGGCGAAACCCGCCTCGAAGAAGAAAAAGAAGGAGAGCAAGTAATGCCGAGCCTCCACGAGACGGTGGTGCGGCCGCTCATCACCGAGAAGAGTTCCGCCGCGTATCAAGCGCGGAAGGAATACGCTTTCGAAGTGCATCCCGAGGCGAACAAGACCCAAATCCGGGAAGCGTTGCAGAAGCTTTTTGGGGTGACGGTGACGGCGGTGCGGACGATGCAGGTACGGCGCCGGGAAGTCGTGCGCGGGCGGATTAAGGGCAAGACGGCTCGCTGGAAGAAGGCGATCGTGGTCCTCAAAGAAGGCGACTCCATCGCCGTGTTCGAGGGTTGAGATGAGTATCCGACAATTCCGGCCGATGACGGCCGCGACCCGATTCCGCTCCGTCTCCGGCTTTGACGAGATCACGCGGATGACGCCCGAGAAGTCTCTACTCGAGCCCCTCAAGAAGTCCGGCGGGCGGAACAACCAGGGGCATGTCACGATGCGTGCCTTGGGCGGCGGGCACAAGCGCCAATATCGGAAGATCGACTTCCGCCGCGAAAAATTTGGGATTCCGGCCAAGGTGTCGGAGATCGAATACGATCCGAACCGGAGCGCGCGAATTGCCCTCCTGGTGTATGCCGACGGCGAGAAGCGCTACATCCTGCATCCGAATGGTCTCAAGCAGGGTGATACGGTGATCTCCGGCCCGGGCAGTGATACGCGAACCGGCAATGCGGTTCCGTTGGGAGAAATTCCGCTGGGCACCATGGTGCACAATGTGGAGCTCAAGATCGGCAAAGGGGGCCAATTGGCTCGCACGGCCGGAGCTCACGCCCAGGTCGTCGCGAAAGAGGGCGCCTACGTCACGCTCCGGCTCAAGTCGACCGAAATGCGGTTGGTGCACTCGCGCTGTCTCGCGACGGTCGGTGAAGTTGGCAACGCGGAGCACGAGCTGTTGTCGATCGGCAAGGCGGGCAAGACCCGGTGGTTGGGACGCCGAGGCAAGGTGCGCGGCGTGGCCAAGAACCCGGTCGACCACCCGCTCGGCGGTGGCGAAGGAAAGAGTTCGGGCGGGCGTCCGCCGGTCTCGCCCTGGGGCAAGCCGGAAGGTGTGAAGACCCGGAAACGGAAGAAGCCGTCAAACCGCTTGATCGTTCGCGGTCGCCGGCGCGGCAAGGCCACGCAGTAGGCAATGAGGATCTGACATGTCGCGAAGCATCAAGAAAGGCCCGTTCGTGCAGGAAGCGCTGCTCGGAAAGGTGCAGACCCTGAACGCCAAGAACGAGAAGAAGGTGGTGAAGACCTGGAGTCGGTCGAGCACCATTCTCCCCGAGTTCGTGGGCCACACCTTCGCGGTGCACAACGGCAACAAGTTCGTGCCGGTGTACGCCACGGAAAACATGGTCGGGCACAAACTGGGCGAATTCGCCCCAACGCGTCTCTTCCGGGGCCACAGCGGGAAGCTGGTCGCGGACAAGAAGGCGAAGCCGGAGTGAGCATGCCAGGGCACGCGATTCAGCGGCTGGTCCGTCAATCCCCGCGCAAGATGCGGTTGGTCATTGATTTGATCCGCGGACGGAACGTCACCGAGGCGTACGCGATCTTGAAGTTCAATAAGAAGCACGCCGCAAAGCAGATCTCTAAGACGCTGCGCTCGGCGGTCGCCAACGCCGAGCAGAAGGCGACGAAGGAGAACGAGCGGTTCGATGTCGACGAACTCTTCGTCACCAAGGCCATCGTCAATATGGGGCAGCCGCTCAAACGGATTCATGCGGCCGCGCAGGGTCGCGCCACGCCGATCCGCAAGCGAACCAGCCACGTCGAGATCCACGTGGACAGCAAGGAGAAGGCGTAATGGGTCAGAAGACGAATCCGATCGGGTTCCGGCTCGGCGTCATCAAGCCCTGGACCTCGCGATGGTTCTCCGCCAAGGACATGCCCGCGCTCCTGAAGGAAGACGAGCTGATCCGGAAGTATTTGAACACGCGGTTGGGACACGCGGCGATCTCCGAGATCCACATCGAGCGGCGGCCGGGCAAGGTCACGGTGACGGTCCACACCGGCCGACCGGGTGTCGTGATCGGTAAGCGGGGCGCTGAAGTCGACAAACTCCGGGACGAACTCGCGCAGCTCACCGGCAAAGAGGCGGCGATCAACGTCGAGGAGATCAAGCGCCCCGAGACGTCCGCCAAGCTGGTGGCGGACAATATCGCGCACCAGCTGGTGCAGCGGATTTCGTTCCGCCGGGCCATGAAGCGCGCGGTGCAGAGCGCCATGCGCATGGGCGCCCAAGGGATCAAGGTCCGGGCGGCGGGACGATTGGGCGGGGCCGAAATCGCGCGCACCGAAGGGTATCACGAAGGCCGGGTGCCGCTGCATACCCTGCGAGCCGATATCGACTACGCAACCAGCACGGCGAAGACCACCTATGGCACCATCGGAATCAAGGTCTGGGTCTTCCGGGGTGAGGTGGTCGAGGACATGAGCGGTCGCACCTACAGTACGGGAGCCTGACGCATGCTGTCGCCCAAGCGGGTCAAGTTCCGGAAGATGTTCAAGGGCCGAACGCGGGGGATCGCCACTCGGGGCAGTACGATCGCATTTGGCGAGTTCGGCCTCATGTCCCTCGAGCCGGGCTGGATTTCCAACCGGCAAATCGAGGCCTCGCGGGTGGCCATGACGCGAGAAATGAAGCGCGGCGGCAAGGTGTGGATTCGCATCTTTCCGGATAAGCCGATCACGAAGAAACCGGCTGAAACTCGAATGGGCAAAGGCAAAGGCAATCCCGAAGGGTGGGTTGCCGTGATCAAGCCGGCGCGCATCCTCTTCGAGGTGGAAGGCGTGACGGAGGAGCTGGCCCGCAAGGCGTTTGCCCTCGCCGCCGCCAAGTTGCCGCTCAAGACCCGCTTCGTGAAGCGGGAGGAGAACTAAGCCATGCAGGCGAGTGAGTTGAACGAGCTGTCGCTCGAGGATCTACAACACAAGTTGGCTGAGGCGCGGGAAGAGCGGTTCAAACTCCGCTTCCGCTCCGCCAATGAAGCGATCGAGAAGCACCACGAGTTCAAGAATTGGCGCCGCGAGATCGCGCGGATTGAGACGATTTTGCGCCAGCGGCGCGCCGCGGCGGAGGCGAAATGACCGAGTCAGTGGACACCCGGCGGCGCCGGAAGGTGCGGCAGGGCCTCGTGACGAGCGACAAGATGGACAAGACGGTGACCGTGTTGCTCGAGCGACGTTTCGCGCACGCGGTCTACAGCAAGCAGATCACGCGCACGACGAAGCTCAAGGCCCGCAACGACAAGGGAGCCAAGGAGGGGGACGTGGTGCGTATCATGGAAACCCGTCCCGTCGCGAAGACGGTGCGGTGGCGGGTGGTCGAGATCGTGACCCGGGCGAAGTAGTGCGTTGCGAAGCAACGAAATAGAGGCAGCTTATGGTTCAACAAGAAACGGTCCTGAAGATCGCGGATAACTCCGGCGCTCGCAGAGCGCTGGTGATCCGGGTCCTGGGTGGCTCCAAGCGGCGATATGCCGGCCTTGGGGACATCGTAGTCGTGACGATCAAGGACGCGATTCCTACGGGGCAAGTGAAGAAGGGTGACGTCGCCAAGGCGGTGATCGTCCGGACCGCCAAGGAAACGCGGCGGAAGGATGGGTCGTACATCCGATTCGACGAAAACGCCGCGGTGCTGATCACCGACACCGGTGAACCACGAGCCACCCGTATTTTCGGACCGGTTGCCCGCGAACTCCGCGAGAAAAAATACATGAAGATTGTCTCGCTGGCGCCGGAGGTGCTCTGAGATGAAACCCCTGGTCTATAAGAAGGCGAAGCGCGATCGGCAGAAGTTGATCGTTCGGATGAAGCTCCACGTCACCAAGGGTGATTTGGTGCAAGTCATTTCCGGCGATGAAAAAGGCAAGCGGGCCAAGATTATCCGCGTGCATCCCAAGACCGGGCGGGTGACGCTGGATGGCGTGAACATCATCAAACGCCATCTGAAGGCAACGCAGACCTCCGAAGCTGGGATCGTGGAACGGCCCGCACCGATCCACCACTCGAAAGTGATGCTGATCGACCCGAAGTCGGGAGCTCCGACCCGGGTCCGTCGACAAAAGGATAGCGACGGCACGCTCGAACGGATCGCGGTACGATCGGGCCAGTCGATTCCGAGGAGCCGATAACCATGGCCGAAGAAGCCACCAAGGCCCCCAAAAAGTCTCCCGACCCCAAAGCGGGGACGGGGTCGACCAAGGGGAAGGCGAAGGGAACCCCAGCGGGTACGACCGATCCGGCGCCCCAGGCCCGGGCCGGCATGCCTCGGCTGAGGGCGTTCTATGAAGGGACCGTGCGGGCCAAACTCACGAAAGAGTTTGGACTCAAGAACCCGCATCAGGTGCCGCGGGTCACCAAGATCGTGTTGAACGTGGGTATGGGCGACGCGAGTAAGAACCCGAAACAGTTCGAAGCGGTCGTTGAAGAACTCGCGCTCATTTCCGGGCAGCGTCCGGTGGTCACCCGAGCCAAGAAGTCGATCGCCAATTTCGGGCTTCGGGAAGGCGTTCCGGTCGGCGCCACGGTGACTCTGCGGGGCGCGCGGATGTATGAGTTCCTCGACCGGTTCGTGACCCTCGCGGTCCCGCGGGTGCGAGACTTCCGTGGGTTACCGAACAAGAGTTTTGATGGTCGCGGGAACTACACCACCGGCATTCGAGAACAGTTGATTTTTCCCGAGATCGACTACGATAAGGTCGAGAAGATCCATGGGATGGACATTACGGTTGTGACGTCCGCTCCGCGCGATGACCTGGCCTACGCGCTGCTCCGTGAGTTGGGGTGGCCGTTCCGGGCCGAGGGACAGGCCGCGTAGGGGGTGGGAGTGGTACGGAGTGAGGAGTAGGGAGTTACCGGAAGAAGCGAAGAGCAGGGGAGGGTGTGCGGGCCCTCGGTGCTCGGTCTCGAAGAAGGAGTAAGCATGGCGAAGACCTGTTGGATTGAACGCGCTAAGCGCACACCGAAGTTCTCGACCCGACTCGTGCGCCGCTGCAATCGGTGCGGACGCTCGCGCGCGGTCCTCCGGCGGTTTGGGCTGTGTCGCATTTGTTTTCGTGAGCTCGCCTTGAGGGGGGAAATCCCGGGCGTGCGCAAGGCCAGCTGGTAAGGACGAGGCCCAAGGATGAGCATGACAGATCCCGTCGCGGATATGCTGACCCGCATCCGCAACGCGTGTTCGGCGGGTCATCGGCGCGTGGACATTCCGACGTCGAAACTCAAGGTGGAGGTCGCTCGGATACTCCGAGAGAACCACTACATCGCCGATTTCAAGGTGCTGGACGATGGCGGTCGGGGGGTGCTCCGGCTCTATCTCAAGTACTACAACGAGCAGCCGGTGATTCGCGAGTTAAAGCGGGTCTCCGCTCCGGGGCTTCGCCGGTACGTCAAGTGCCGCGAGTTGCCTCGCATCAAAAACGGGCTGGGCATGGCGATCGTCTCGACCCCCAAAGGGTTGATGACCGATCGTGATGCGCGCACGGCCAACCTGGGCGGCGAGTTGCTCGCCGTCATCTGGTAGGAGGGCGTCGTGTCGCGGATTGGAAGGAAGCCGGTTCTGGTACCCTCCGGCGTCACCGCCGAAGTGGCCGGACATACTGTGAAGGTCAAAGGGCCGAAGGGCGAGCTGGCCCGCACCATCCACTCCGCGCTCAGCGTGAAGATGGAGGACGGGAAGATCCTCGTCGAACGGCCCAATGACGAACAGTTCAACAAGGCGTTACACGGGCTGACCCGTACCCTTATCGCCAACATGGTCGAAGGGGTGACCAACGGCTATCAGAAGACGCTGGAGATCCAAGGCGTCGGGTACAAGGCAGAGATCAACCCGGCCGGGCTCACGATGATCGTCGGGTATTCCCACCCGGTTCCGTTCAAAGCTCCGCCCGGGATCAAGCTGACGGTGGAGAACAACACCGTGGTGAAAATCGCCGGAGCCGACAAAGAAATGGTCGGGCAGGTCGCCGCGGAGCTTCGCTCCATTCGGCCCCCCGAGCCCTACAAGGGAAAAGGCATCCGGTATCAGGGCGAACACGTCCGCCGGAAGGCCGGCAAGACAGGAGCCAAGTAATGCGTGCCATTCATGCCCCGAAGACAAGTACGGAACGCCGGTACCGCCGGCACCTGCGGGTGCGGAAGAAGATTACGGGGACACAAGAACGTCCGCGATTGGTGGTCTTCCGCTCGCTCAAACACATTTACGCCCAACTGGTCGACGACGACCGGGGTGTGACGCTCATCGGTGTCGCGGACAATAGCGAAGGCATCACGGTCGACGGCAAGGGCAAGGTTGCCCGTGGCAAGGCCACCGGCAAGCTGTTGGGCCAGAAGGCAAAGGCAGCGGGGTACACCAAGGCGGTCTTCGATCGCGGCGGCTATCGGTATCACGGGCGCGTGCAGGCAGTTGCCGAAGGTGCGCGCGAAGGCGGATTGGAGTTCTAAAATGGGCGACGAACAGACCACCGAACCGACTGCTGAGGCGGCGGCAACGGAGCAGGCTCCGGAACGTCCCGCGCGCCGGGGGCGCCGGGGCGGGAACGAGCGGGGCCGGGGCGGCGAGCGAGGCGGCAATCGGCGCGATCGCGGTGAAGCCAGCAGTGAATTCGTCGAGAAGGTGGTGGATATCAATCGGGTCGCCAAAGTGGTCAAGGGCGGCCGCCGCTTCTCGTTCAATGCGCTCGTTGCAGTCGGCGATGGCAAGGGCCGGGTCGGTATCGCGACGGGTAAGGCGAACGAAGTGTCGGAAGCGGTCCGCAAGGCCGTCGATGCCGCGAAGCGCTCGATGGTGGAGGTCCCGCGCACTGGTTCCACCGTTCCGCACGAAATCGTCGGCAAACATGGGGCCGGCAGAGTGCTGCTCAAGCCTGCCGCCATCGGTACCGGCGTGATCGCCGGCGGCGCGGTGCGCGCGGTGCTCGAATGCGCCGGCATCACCGACATCTTGACCAAGAGCCTCGGCTCGAACAATCCGCACAACATGGTGCGGGCCACGATGAAGGGCCTGAGTCAGCTGGTGTCAGTTCGTCAAGTCGCCCGCGAGCGACAGGTCGAGGTCGATCAGCTTGCCTATCGGCCACGGCAGGAAGGGTAACGATGCCAAAAAAGGCAGTGAAAGCGCCGGCCACGGGCAAGCTCCAGATCAAGCAAATCCGGTCTGGGATTGGTCACGCCGACACCATGCGACGTACGCTTGCGGCACTCGGTCTCCGGCACCACCAACAGACCGTGTTCCATGACGATACCCCCGCGATCCGCGGGATGGTTTTCAAGGTGCGCCACCTGCTCAAGGTGACGCCGGTGCAGGAGGCGTAGTGGCGAAAGTGAAAGACACCGCCGCTCCCGTGGTTCCCGCGGTCACCCTCTCGAACCTCCGTCCGGCCAAGGGGTCCACCCAGTACCCCAAGCGCGTTGGACGGGGTCCCGGCAGCGGGTTGGGGAAGACCTCGGGAAAAGGCAACAAAGGCCATAAAGCCCGAACCGGCGGCGGTACGAACCCGGGGTTTGAAGGCGGGCAGATGCCGATGTTCCGGCGATTGCCCAAGCGCGGATTCACCAACCCCTTCAAGGTGACGGCTCAGGCCGTCAACCTGAAGGAGCTGAAGAAGGTTGCGGCGAACGACGTGACGCCGGAGTCGCTTCACGCTGCGGGACTCATCGCCAAGCGCGATGCTCCCATCAAGCTCCTCGGCACCGGGGAAGCCGACCGGGCCTATACCGTGCGCGGCCTGACGCTCTCGGCGAGCGCCCGGACGAAAATCGAAGCTGCCGGTGGGAAGATCGAGGCCTAAGTGACCGCCCCGCGAGTCCCCACGTTCGCGATGGACGACGAGCTGAAAAATAAGCTTCTCGTTACCGCGCTGTGCGTCCTGGTCTACCGGATTGGCGCGCACATCGCCGCACCGGGTGTCATCGTCTCGGCATTGGCCGCGTACATTCAGAACAATCAGGCCACCGCCGGGTTCTTCAACCTTTATGATGCTCTCGGCGGCGGGCTCCAGCGCGCCACGGTCTTCGCGCTGGGAATCATGCCGTATATCTCGGCCTCGATTGTCTTCCAGCTGGCGGGTGGAGTCATTCCGGCCGTCAGCAAGATGCAAAAGGATGAGGAAGGGAAGAAGAAGCTCACGCAGTGGACGCGGTATCTCACGGTGTTCATCAGTTTCTCGCAGGCGTACACCTTCACGCTCTTCACGGAGTCGATCCCTGGGGCCGTGCCGTTCCCCGGCTTCTGGACCCGGATGATCATGGTCCTGACCCTCACCACCGGCGCGATTTTCGTCATGTGGCTCGGGGAGCAGATTACCGAACGGGGTATTGGCAACGGCATGAGCCTGCTCATCGCCGTGTCCATCATCGAGCGATTCTGGCCGGCCTTCCTTCAGTTGGGAAGCTTTATTCGCACCGGGGCCGTTTCCCCGATTGGCGCGTTGGTCCTCGCCGTGGTGATCCTCGGGGCGGTCGCGGCCGTGGTTGCTATGACGATTGCCGCTCGGCGCATTCCGATTCAGATACCTCGCAAAGTCATGGGACGCGGACGGATTCGTGAAGGGCAAAAGACCTTCATCCCCATCCGGCTGATCACCGCCGGTGTGATGCCCATCATTTTTGCGCAAACCATCATCATCGTTCCCGGAACCTTGGCCAGCTTTACGAAGATCGACGCCTTCCGGAGTCTCGCGGAATTCTTCACGCCGGGCGAACTTCCCTACATAATCACGTTCACGGGCATGGTGGTCTTGTTCAGCTATTTCTACACCTCGATCATTTTCAATTCCGTGGATTTGGCTGAGAACTTGAAAAAGCAGGGTGGGTTCGTGCCCGGGGTGAAGCCGGGTGGTAGCACCGCCGACTATATCGACAATGTCTTGGCGCGGGTGACGTTGCCCGGATCGTTGTTCCTCGCGGCGATCGCATTGCTTCCGATTCTGGTATCGAAGTGGGTCAAATTCCAAAGCAACTTCGGTGGGACTTCGATCTTGATCGTGGTGGGCGTACTGCTCGATACCATCGCCCAAATCGACCAGCACCGTCAGCTTCGGAAGTATGACAGCTTCATGAAGTCGGGACGCATCAAATTCCGCGGCCGCCAGCAACGATACATCTGACCTCTCACTCCTTGCTCCTCACTCGGCACTTCCGGAGGCCAGAATCGTGAATATTCTGCTACTGGGTCCGCCGGGCGCCGGAAAAGGCACTCAGGGCATCCTCCTCGCCCAGACGCTTGGCCTGCCAAAGTTTGCAACCGGCGACTTGCTTCGGGACGCCGTGAAAAACGGTACCCCGCTTGGGCTCAAGGCCAAAGCGGTGATGGAGTCCGGGGCGTTGGTCCAGGATGACATCATCCTGGGTGTCGTCCGGGAGGAACTGGCCAAACCCGGTGCCGCCCAAGGTGTCATTTTCGACGGTGTGGTGCGGACCATTCCCCAAGCCGAGGGGGTCGAAGCACTGTTGGTCGAACAACATCGAAAGATGGACAAGGTTCTACTCTTTGATGTGTCCGACCAAGAGATATTAGCTCGGCTCGAAAAACGGCGCGGCATTGAAGGGCGTGCCGACGACGATCCGGAGGCGGTTGCCCGCCGGTTGGTGGCGTACCGCGCGCAGACGGC
The DNA here is from genome assembly GCA_025358055.1 of Gemmatimonadota bacterium. Classification (GTDB taxonomy): domain Bacteria; phylum Gemmatimonadota; class Gemmatimonadetes; order Gemmatimonadales; family GWC2-71-9; genus JANYKV01. The sequence continues at coordinate 5,516 of JANYKV010000153.1, read as the reverse complement.
TCCTGTGCTGGCTTGGTACGAAGCGCGCACCGGGGTTATCCGTATTTCGGCGGTCGGGGCGGTGGAGGGAATCGCCCGGCAGGTGCGCGAGGCGGTGGGGGTCTAGGGTGGTCACCCTCAAGTCACCCCGGGAGATCGAGGCCATGGCCCGGGCCGGAAAAATCGTGGCCGGCACGCTAGCGCGAATGAGGGAAACCGCGCGTCCAGGGGTGAGCACCGAGGACCTCGACGAGGTCGCGACCGTGTTCATCAAACGACACCCCGGAGCCAAAGCATCATTCAAAGGCCTCTACGGGTTTCCCAAATCCATTTGCACTTCCATCAACGAAGAAATCGTACATGGGATTCCCTCCAAGAAGCGTGTCCTTCGAGAAGGGAGCATCGTGAGTGTCGACGTGGGGGTGTTTCTCGAGGGCTTTCATGCCGACGCGGCCATTACCATCGGGATTGGTGAAATCTCGCCGGAGGCGGAGCGGCTTCTCGAGGTCACGGAAAAGGCGCTATATGCCGGTATCGCCCAAGCAACGATTGGGAACTATACCGGCGATATCGGCCATGCCGTACAAAACGTGGCGATGGTGGCGGGGTACGATGTCGCGCGCGAGTTGGTGGGTCACGGCGTCGGAGAGCGGGTTCACGAAGATCCCCAAGTTCCGAACCATGGCCAGCCCCATCGCGGAACGAGACTTCAAGCAGGGATGACAATTGCCATCGAGCCTATGGTCATGATCGGGCACCACGCGACCAAAATGCTCTCGGACAAGTGGACGGTGGTCACCGCGGATGCCTCACTCGCCGCGCATTTCGAGCATACCGTTGCCGTGACGAAAGACGGCCCGCTCATTCTCACGGCGGCTTGATCGCAGGGACGCCGCCTCAGCGGTTGTCGTGACGCACCCCGATGCTCGTTTTCCCCACCACCCCTGGTTCAATCGTTCGCCATCACCTTGAGGAGCCACTCGTGGATCCAAGGGTTTCCCGCGACGACCCCCGTATGTTCTATTCCAATTTCCCGGCCCGCCGTATCCGTCACCACCCCACCTGCCTCACGAACCAACAACAGGCCCGCCGCAATATCCCAAGGCGCGAGTCGGAGTTCCCAGAACCCCTCGAACCGGCCTGCCGCCACGTCCGCTAGGTCCAGGGCGGCGGAGCCAGCGCGACGGACGCCGCTGGTGCTGGAAAGGATGACGGCCAATTGACGTTGGAACGCTTCCAACTGGTCGATATGCTTAAAAGGGAAGCCAGTACCCACCAGCGCCATCCCAGGGTCCCTTATGGTGGACACCTGAAGACGTGCACCACCGAGCCAGGTTCCGCCCCCTCGGCTCGCACGAAAGAGCGATCCGCTCGAGACATGTAGCACCACGCCGGCTTGGAGCACACCGTCGACGGCCGCCCCGATCGACACCGCAAATTGGGGGTAGCCATGGAGGAAATTGGTGGTCCCATCGAGCGGATCCACGACCCAGACAAGCCCGCCATCCACCATTGTAGGTTGGAGCTCTTCGCCGACCACGGTGGAGCCGGGCTCCCCTTGAGTCAGAATATTGGTAATGATCCGTTCCGACGTCCGGTCCACCTCGGTGACGAAATCGCGGTGGCCCTTGATCCCCCATGCCTGGGGGTCCTGGGGGCGCTCGACGGTGCGCAGGTAGTCAGCCGCTTGCTCTGCCGCCCTGATCGCGAGAGTGAGTAAGTCCAATGCAGAGTTCATCTTGCGAGGCGCATGGGAGGTGGCTACCTTGGCTAAATGCCACGAATTTTTTCAGGAATCCAGCCGACCGGGCAGCTCCACATCGGCAATTGGTTAGGGGCCGTGCGCAACTGGGTCGAGCTTCAGCACAAATACGAAGCCATCTACTGTGTGGTCGATCTGCACGCGATCACCGAGCGCTATGATGCCTCGGCGCTCCCGCGTCGCACCCGCGAGATGGCCATCGGACTCTTGGCCTCGGGGATCGATCCGGCCAAGGCGATCCTGTTCGTCCAGTCCCACGTCCCCGAGCACACCACCCTTCAATGGTTCTTCACCGCTATTGCCCCGCTCGGGGAACTCGAGCGCATGACCCAGTTTAAAGATAAGTCGGGGAAGCACGAAAGTATTCCCGCGGGGATCTTGATGTATCCGGTGTTGCAGGCCGCGGACATTCTACTCTACCTCGCGGACCTGGTGCCGGTCGGAGAGGACCAAGTCCAACATCTCGAGTTCTCGCGCGAACTCGCTCGACGGTGGAATACCGAGTTTAGCCGTGCCTCCCCATATTTTCCGGAACCAAAGGCGCTGTTGACGCCGGCCCGGCGAATTCTCGGCCTGGACGGCCAGGCGAAGATGTCGAAGAGTCTCGGCAATACGATCGGGATTCTGGAAACTCCGGAGCAAGTTTGGCAAAAGCTTCGGCCGGCAAGAACGGACCCGGCGCGTGTCACCAAGAGCGATCCGGGGAATCCGGACGTGTGCAACCTGTATACGCTGCACAAGCACTTCTCCCCGCCCGAAACGCAGACGATGGTGGCCGAGCAATGCCGAACAGCCGGTTGGGGTTGCCTTGATTGCAAGCGGCTCCTGGCGGAGGGGATGGAGGTTGCTCTCAAGCCGATTCGGGAACGGGCAGTGGAGTTGGAGGCCGCCCCGTTGGAAGTGGACCGGGTCTTGGCCGAAGGGGCCGAGAAAGCACGGGCCATCGCGCGGAGAACGATCGCGGACGTCAAAGAACGCATGGGCTTCATGCCGGGAGCGAACTGATGCCAGCCGCACCGATGGAGAAGATCATCAAGGCGGCTGTGGAGCGTGGCGCCTCCGACCTGCACATCAAGGCTGGAGACGTCTTCCGAGCCCGAATCAACGGCGTGCTCGTTCCCCTTACCAAACAGCGCCTCACGCCGGAGCAAACCCGTGATATTGCCTCGAAGCTGCTGAGCTCGGATTCCGAGCGGGAGCGGATGGAGTCGCTCAAGGACTTCGATTGTTCGTGGGGGATGGCGGGAGTCGGGCGGTTCCGGGTCAATATCTTGCGTCAGCGTTCTTCCGTGATGGTGGTGATGCGGGTCATCCCCTTCGCGATTCCCTCGCTCGAGCAGCTCGGCCTGCCGGACCTCCTCAAAGCGGTGGTCGAGCAACCGAGTGGCTTGATTCTGGTAACCGGCGTGAGCGGCAGTGGGAAGAGCTCGACGATCGCCGCCATGATTCACCATGTGAACCAGACGCAGCAACGGCATATCGTCACTATCGAAAACCCGATCGAATATCTGCACCGCGACCTCAGCTCATCGGTCACTCAGCGGGAAATCGGGGTCGATACCGACAGTATGAGCATCGCCATGCGGGCCGCCCTTCGGCAGGATCCCGATCTGATCATGGTCAGCGATATCCGGGACCCGGAGACCGTGGATACCGCGATCAAAGCAGCAGAAACCGGCCATCTCGTCATCGCGGCCATGCCGACGCCCGACGTGACGACCACCATCAGCCAGGTGCTCACGATGCTCCCGCGCGAGGAGCGCGAAATCGGGCGGGTGCGGTTCTCAGAAGCCATTCGAGCGGTCATCTCCCAGCAGCTATTGCCGCGCGCGGAGGGCCCCGGCCGGGTGCCCGCGCTCGAAATCTTGGTGACCACCCCCGGCGTACGCGCGTGCCTCAAGGATCCGGTTCGTATCGTCGAAGTGCGTTCTCATATGGTGGCCGGCGCAGTGCACGGTATGCACACCTTTCAACAGCATGTGGCTGAACTCGCCGGGGCGAATCTGATCTCTTTGGAGACGGCCAGGGCCGTAGGCGGAGACTTGTAAGGCCGGAGTCGCTTCTCACTCCCGGGCGCTGGAGCTCAGCGATGACGCCGAAAGCGCTTTGTGGGATTTGATATTCTCCCGGATCGGGACTAGACTTGGCGGGAGTCATCAGCGGCCCCATTCGGGGCTTTTTTCTTGAGCGTACCCCAACGGAGACGTCGATGTTCGACACGAGGACCTCCTGCGTTGTCGTGGTTGGGGCCCAATGGGGCGACGAAGGGAAGGGGAAGCTCGTTGATGTGCTGGCCGAAGCGGCCGACGTGGTCGTTCGCTTTCAGGGCGGCGCCAATGCCGGACACACCGTAGTTCTCGGCGACTCCCAATTCATCCTCCGACAGATTCCTTCCGGGATACTCCACGGGACCTCCACCTGTGTGTTGGGGAACGGGGTCGTTCTCGACGCTGACGGGTTGTTCAGCGAGCTTCTCGCGTTGAACGAGCGTGGTATTGCGACCGCGGGCCGCGTGCTCGTGTCGAATCGGGCCCACTTGGTGCTTCCCTATCACAAATTACTCGACGCCGCCGGAGAGCGCAGCCAGAATATCGGCACCACGCGGCGAGGCATAGGTCCCGCCTACGTCGACAAGTACGACCGGCGAGGGATTCGGGTCGGTGATCTTCGAAACATGGAGAGCACGCTGCTCCGGCTCGAGGAGAACATCCAACGAGCCAATACGCTCCTCCCACTCGCCGGGATGACCGAGCGGGCTTCGCTCGAGGAACATGTGGCGCTCCTGACGCGAGTGGCGCCCAAGTTGTTGCCCCTCGTGACCGACACCGGACGGTACATTCATACCGCGCTCAAGCAGTCCAAACGTGTCCTCCTCGAAGGTGCACAGGGTGCATTGCTGGACGTGGATCACGGGACCTACCCGTTTGTGACATCCTCCAACACGACGGCGGGGGGCGCTTCGGTCGGTGCCGGCATCGGCCCCACCGCCATTCACGCCGTCCTCGGCGTCGTGAAGGCGTATACCACGCGGGTTGGCGAAGGGCCGCTGCCGTCCCTGGCTCTACCGCCCTTGGAGGAACACCTTCGGTCACTGGGTGGGGAGTTCGGAGCGGTAACTGGCCGACCGCGCCGCTGCGGCTGGTTTGACGCAATGGTGGTCCAATACTCCGCTCGGGTAAACGGACTCACCGGTCTCGCCGTCACGAAACTCGATGTGCTCGATTCGTTCGACGATATCCCCGTATGCGTGGCCTACGATGTCGGTGGCGAGCGATGCGCAGAAATGCCCTCGGAGGTTGGCCAACTCGCCGCCGTCAAACCGGTGTATGAACGGTTCCAAGGCTGGAAGCAGCCAACCGGGAATGCCCGGAAACTTGAAGACCTGCCCAAACCGGCCCGAGCCTACCTGGACTACTTGGAAGTTCTGGTCGAGGTGCCGATCCGGTTCGTCAGTGTGGGAACCCGGCGAGATCAGATCATAGAGGCCGGGAAGTAGACGTCAGGTGAGGAGTAGGTAGTTATCGGACCCGGTGCGCAGAGTGGGACTCACCGGGCCTTCAAGGACGAAGGGGGCAAAAGTGAAAGCGGTGCGCAGAAGTTCTCCTCTGGGCACCGCCTTCGTTATTGTGCGCCCGTGCGTCCGACCTATCTCGCCCAGAGCTCGTGGAAGTACTGCTGGATTCCAATCTGGTTCAACCACACCGGATCGATCTCATAGTACCGGCTCTTGCTATACCGCCCGGTCGTTGGGAAGTAGGGTGGCGGATTCGTGATG
>JANYKV010000146.1 GCA_025358055.1 Gemmatimonadota bacterium | reverse complement strand
GACGGCAGCGCGACGTGTCTGATCTCACTCCGCTCGACCCGGAACGACTCATTCGCACCCTCTCACGAAATGGCGTGCAATATGTTTTGATCGGGGCGCTGGAAGCCAGGATGTATGGGTTCCCGCGGGTGACTGCAGATGCGGACATCACCCCCGCACGGGATACGGACAACCTCGAGCGTTTGGCGTTAGCGCTTCGGGAATTGGATGCGAAGATCTACACCGAGGCGGTGCCTGAAGGGCTGGTTTTCGACTGTTCGGGAGCCATGTTGGCTCGCGCCGCCACCTGAATCTCGTCACCCGGGCCGGACGCCTCGATATCGCGTTTCAACCCTCGGGGACCGCTGGGTATGAGGAGCTGGCGGCACGTGCCAGCCGGTTCGAGGTCTTCGACGCCGACCTCCGTGTCGCGTGCCTAGAGGACATCATGCACTCCAAGGAGGCTGCTGGCCGGCCCAAGGACCAACAGGATGTCGTGATCATGCGGGAAATGCTTTCGCGCGGCGGGGGAGTGGCGGAGGACCGATGAGCGATGCGCTGCGCTCTCTCAGCGCGGCCCTTAGCCGTACCTACCGGATCGAGCGGGAGATCGGTGCGGGCGGGATGGCCACGGTGTACCTCGCCCAGGACCTCCGTCACGACCGCCAAGTCGCAGTCAAGGTCCTGCGGCCCGAGCTCGCCGCGATCATCGGCGCGGACCGCTTTCTGGCCGAGATCAAGACCACGGCCAATCTCCAGCATCCGCACATTCTGCCGCTGTTCGATTCGGGTGCGGCCGATTCGTTTCTCTTCTACGTCATGCCGTTCATCGAAGGTGAGTCGCTGCGGGATCGGTTGAACCGCGAGAGGCAGCTTCCGATCGCGGACTCGGTCCGGATCGCCACCGAAGTTGCTGGCGCGCTCGACTACGCGCATCGCCACGGTGTCATACATCGTGACATCAAGCCGGAGAACATCCTGTTGCACGATGGCCGGGCCCTGGTCGCCGATTTCGGGATCGCGCTCGCCGCGAGCAAAGCCGGCACCCGGATGACCGAGACCGGCCTGTCGCTCGGCACGCCGCAATACATGAGCCCCGAGCAGGCGATGGGCGAGCGGAACCTCGATGCCCGCAGCGATGTCTACGCGCTGGGCGCGGTGCTCTACGAGATGCTGGTTGGTCTGCCGCCCTTCACCGGCGCCACTGCACAGGCGATCGCGGCCAAAGTGATGACCGAGACGCCGGCACCGCTCATCCCCCAACGCGCCACCGTCCCTGAACCCGTCGAAGACGCGATCCTAACGGCACTCGCCAAAGTCCCCGCCGATCGGTTCACCACGGCCGCCGAGTTTGCCGCCGCGCTCATTGGCGCCGGCGGCATTTCAGGTTCCAAACGGCGCGCCGCCGCATCGCGGCCGAAAGGGAAAACGGGTGTGACCTGGGGTATCGCGGGTGTCGTCCTGGCACTCGCCGGTGCCGCGCTGGCGCTCTGGGTTCGGCCGGAGGCCTCGCCCCCGGTGATCCGACAGAGCCTGGCCTTTTCGGCGTCGCAGGCGCCCGTTGATTTCGGAAACGGCACCTTCGGAGCGGGGCTCACGCCGGACGGATCGAGGCTCGTGTACATCGGCCCAGGTAAGGCGGATGCCCAGCTCTGGGTGTGGTCCTTCGATCAGCTGCGACCGGTTCCAATCGAGGGCACGCAGGGTGTTGGCGACTTCAGTATCTCCACTAGTGGCGCCTGGCTTGGCCTCCTGCGGGGTTATCGGCTCAGCAAAATGCCGTTGAGCGGCGGGTACGAGCTCACCATGCCAGACTCGGTCCCCGGGTGGACCAGTCACACCTGGCTCGACGACAAGACGATCGTCTATACGCCGTACGCGATCAAGGACGTTCCCTTTGCGCTTCGGACGGTGAGCGCCGATGGAGGCGCCTCCCATGCCGTGCCGTTGAAGATCATCGGACACCCGGTGGCCTCGACTGACGGGAAGATCCTCGGTTCGCTCCCGCGCTCGCGCGGCATCCTTCTGGACAGTTGCTCTCCCGGATGTGCGAAGGTCGAGGTCTGGGTGGTTGACTTCGAATCGCACGAGGTCCACTGGCTCGTTGACGCTGCTAGCGCCTGGTACGTCGCCGGTGGATATCTGGTCTACGTCACCGTCGATGGGGTGGTATTCGCGGTACCGTTCAACCTCCGGACCCTTCAAATCACGGGATCACCGGTGCGCCTGTTCGATGGCGTGCGGGCCCCGGATACCAATCCACAAATAGGGGTTTCGTTGAATGGCACAATTTGGTTTGTGCCCGGTGGACCGACGACCGTCCGTCGGGAGCTGGTATGGGTAAATCGCGACGGTGCGGTATCGTCGGTCGACTCGAGTTGGACGTTCGGATCGGACGGGTTGGCGGGGTTTTCACTCTCACCCGACGGTACCCAGGTTGCCGTGACGATCGGCG
>JANYKV010000134.1 GCA_025358055.1 Gemmatimonadota bacterium | reverse complement strand
CGATCTTGCCAGAACAACCGCATAGACTCTCTCGCTTTCCCCCGAAGTGACGGAATGGCCAGCCGTACCCGGCTGCCCCTTGTGGAACTGCGCCGGTAAGATCCTCCAGAATGGCATCGCCCGCCAGTCCCAGGCCAGGGCCCCCACAGGATGGGGTATATATTAAGAGAAGGTCCCCGATCGACACTCCAGTGATCTTCGCGGAACCCAGCACCGACCACTCTGGCGGCTTGACATTTGCCGCCACGGGGCGGCATCCTTGATCGGCATTCCCACCCGCTCCTCCAAACGCGTCTCGGGCCTACCACGTTGAGGTGTTCTGATGCTCACGCTCAAGATCAATGGGAAAGACATGTCGGTCGACGTCGCTCCCGAAACGCCGCTCCTTTGGGTCATTCGTGACGCCTTAGGATATACCGGAACAAAATTTGGATGTGGAATTGGACAATGTGGCGCGTGCACGGTCCACGTCGAAGGGCACGCCACTAGGTCGTGCCAGCTGCCCGTCAGCGCCGCTACGGGTAAGGCCATTACGACGATCGAAGGCCTCTCCGCGGACGGATCCCACCCGGTCCAGAAAGCATGGATTCAGGAGCAGGTCCCGCAATGTGGCTACTGCCAGTCGGGCCAGATCATGTCCGCCGTGGCCCTCCTCGCCAAGACCCCCAAGCCTACGGACGCCGACATCGATGCGGCAATGTCGGGGAACATCTGCCGGTGTGGCACCTACCAGCGCATTCGGAAAGCCATCCATGTCGCGGCGGAGATGGCGCGATGACGACTCACTCTGAAGTGTCGCGACGCGACTTTCTTCGCGCTGGAGTAGCCGCGGGTGCCGGATTGACTCTCGCCGTGTATTTGAGCGGATGCGAGAAGCCGGCCGACAAGGGGGGCGAGACCGCGGGGACAAATGGTGGGACCGACGGGCAGTTCAGTCCCAACGCCTGGGTTCGAATTGCGGCCAGCGGCCAAGTCACTCTGGTCGTCGATCGTTCCGAAATGGGGCAAGGCGTACTGACCTCGATGGCCATGCTCCTCGCCGAGGAGCTCGACGTGGACCTGAGCGCGATCAAGGTCGAACAGGCCCCGGCCGGGAAGGAGTACGGCAACGCATCGATGGGCGGCATTCAGGGTACCGGTGGGAGCTCCAGCGTCCGTGCCGCATGGAAGCCGCTGCGTGAGGCCGGTGCCAAGGCTCGCGCGATGCTCGTGGCCGCGGCGGCCTCCACGTGGGGAGTGGACACGGCGAGCTGCACGACGGAATCCGGGGCGGTCAAGAGCAAAGATGGTCAAAAGCGAGCGACCTATGGTGAGTTGGCGGCCGCCGCGGCGAAGCTCGCGGTCCCGACCCAGGTCACCCTCAAGGACCCGAAGGATTTCAGGCTCATTGGCAAGCCGGTACCCCGCATCGATCTGGCTGACAAGGTGGTGGGGAAAGCGGGGTTCGGCATCGATGCAAAGGTGCCGGGGCTCCTGGTGGCGCGGGTCGCGCGCTGCCCGGTATTCGGCGGAAAGGCAACGTCATTCGACGCCGACGCAGCGAAGAAGGTTCCGGGGGTGAAGCACGTGGCTGCTATCGGGTCCGGCGTCGCGGTGATCGCGGACGGATACTGGCAGGCGGGGCAGGGCGTCAAGGCGCTCAATGTAAAGTGGGACTTTGGCGCTAATGCCAACCTCAATAGCGAGTCCATTCGTGCTTCGATGAAAAGCGCGGCCACCGGGAGCGGGCCGGGCATCCTGGCCCGCAAAGAAGGAGCTGGGAACGCGGCCCAACAGGGCAAGCACGTGACAGCGGAATACGAGGCTCCGTACCTGGCCCATGCCTGCATGGAACCGATGAATGCGACTGCTTGGGTCCAAGCCGGCAAATGCACCGTATGGGTACCGACGCAATACCAATGGGGCGGCGGCGGTGGCGCCAAGGAAACGGTGGCCAAGACTGCCGGCGTTCCCGAGGCCGCTGTTACGATCAACACCACGCTTTTGGGTGGTGGGTTCGGTCGCCGTTTCATGCACGATTTCTTGATCGAGGCGGTCGAGTGCTCCAAAGCGGCAAACGCCCCGGTCAAGGTGGTGTGGTCTCGGGAAGACGACATTCAGCATGACTTCTACCGCCCCGCGGCCTATGTCAAATCCACCGCAACGATCGGAGCCAATGGCATGCCTGTCTCGTGGGTGACTCGTGTCTCGGCGCCCTCGATCAATGTCGCGACGGCCGGCGCCGCGAAGGATAAGCTCGACGAGAACACCATCGATGCCCTCGCAAATCATGCCTACGACGTTCCGAACATGTATTTCGATACGGAGAACGCCGATATCGCCGTGCCCCTTGGGTATTGGCGGTCGGTCGGCGCATCGCAGAACGGATTCTTTACGGAGTGCTTCATCGATGAGATGGCGGAGGCAGCGGGCAAGGACCCGCTGGAATTCCGTCGGATGTTGCTTCAGAAGAAGCCACGTCACCGCACGGTCCTGGAAGTCGCAGCGGACAAGGCGGGTTGGGGCAAACCACTTCCGGCCGGCCGAGCTCGTGGGATCGCGATGGTGGAGTCCTTTACGAGTCACGTGGCGGAAGTGGCGGAAGTGTCGATCAATCCAGACGGCACGCCGCGCGTGCATCGTGTCGTGGCCGCAGTGGACTGCGGAATGATCGTGAATCCGGATACCGTCAGAGCGCAGGTGGAGAGTGCCATCGTATTTGGGCTCACTGCGGCACTCTACGGTGAGATCACGATCAAAGAGGGCCGGGTCGTACAAAACAACTTCAACGACTACCCGATGCTCCGGATGAAGGACATGCCGATCATCGAGGTTCATATCGTTCCGAGCACCGAAGAGCCGACCGGGATCGGCGAGCCGGGCACACCGCCTTTGGCGCCGGCCGTGGCGAATGCGACGTACGCCCTCACCAAGAAGCGGATTCGGCGGCTACCTTTCCACCGCGGATCCGCAACCGCCTAGGGTGCCGGGCCGGAGACCCAGATGACGGTATCACGTCGCGAATTCCTGAAGACCAGCGCCGCCATCGGCGCCGGTCTCACGATCGCGGTTTCGCTCGAAGGGTGTGGGCCGGAGGCACTACCCGGTAGCGGTGGGGCTCCCTTCGCACCCAACGCATGGATCCGAGTCGGGAAAGACGGCATCGTCACGGTGCTGGTTGACCGATCGGAGATGGGCCAGGGAGTCTCGACGTCGCTGCCGATGCTTGTCGCCGAAGAACTCGATGCGGATTGGTCCAAGGTGCGCTACGAGTACGCGCCTGCCAACGACGCGTATGCGAACCCGACGTTGCCCTTCAAGGCGCAGCTGACGGGAGGAAGCAGCGCGATTCGCGGGGCTTGGCGGCCGCTTCGCGAGGCCGGCGCCAAGGCTCGAGCGATGCTAGTCGCCGCTGCCGCCGCCCAGTGGAACGTCTCTGCCGGGGAGTGCCAAACCGAAAACGGCAGCGTAGTGCATACCGGTTCGGGACGGCAGGCGGAGTACGGCTCCCTCGCCGAGCAGGCCGGACAGCTAGCGGTGCCCGCAAACGTTCCGCTCAAAGATCCGAAAACGTATCGATTTATCGGCAAGCCCATTGCGCGGCTTGATCTTCCCGAAAAGGTGACCGGAAAGGCGACCTTCGGTCTCGACGCGAGGCCCGAGGGCGTTCTGGTGGCGGTAGTGGCGCGCTGTCCGACCTTTGGGGGGAAGCTCCAGACCTTTGACGCGGCGAAGGCGCGGGCGATCCCGGGCGTGCGATTGGTAGCGAAAATCGATTCCGGGGTTGCCGTGGTGGCGAACAGCTATTGGGAGGCGAAGCGAGGTCGCGACGCCCTGGAGATCACCTGGAATCACGGCCCCCACGCAAATTTGAGCAGCGAAGAGATCACGGAACGATTCGAACAGCTGGCGAATGGCGAAGGGCGTGTTGCGCGTAAGGCCGGGGACGCCTCGGCCGTGCTCGCGGCGGCGCCGAAGAAGGTGGACGCCGTCTACTCGCTGCCCTACCTGGCCCACGCCACCATGGAGCCGATGAATTGTACGGCCCATGTCCGGAAGGACGGAGTAACTTTGTGGGTGCCGACGCAGTTCCAGTCGGGCCCTTCGTTCTTCGCCGGTGGCGGCAGCCGTGGCGTCGCGGCGAGCATTGCGGGAGTCCCCCTCTCCTCGGTCGAGGTGCACACCACAAATCTAGGTGGAGGATTTGGACGTCGATCGGAGTTGGATTTCGTCGCCGAGGCGGTTCAGATCGCGAAACTCGCTCCGGCGCCAGTGAAGCTTATTTGGTCGCGCGAGGATGATATTCGGCACGACTTCTACCGCCCTGCGAGCTACCACAAACTGAGCGCCGCCTTGGGGAGCGACGGGATGCCGATCGCTTGGTCGCATCGGGTCGTCGCACCTTCGATCATGAGCCGATTTCTTCCCGGGTGGCTCCCCAATTGGATGGCTCATTTGGCAGGTCCGATGAAGGGGGGGATCGATCCAAGTGCCGTGGAAGGCGCCGCCGATCTTCCTTACGCCATTCCCGCCCTTGAGGTCACGTACGCCCAGGCGGACGTCGGGGTCCCGGTAGGGTTCTGGCGTTCAGTTGGCCACTCGTCCAACCCCTTCGTCGTGGAAGGATTTGTGGACGAATTGGCCGCGGCCGTGGGGCAAGACCCGTTCGAGTATCGTCGAAAACTGCTCGCCAACGCGCCCCGGCATCGTAAGGTGCTGGAGACTGCGGCGGAGAAGGCCGGATGGGGAGGCCCGCCGCCGGCCGGACGGTTCCGAGGGATCGCAGTGCATGAATCCTTCGGCAGCTTTGCGGCCGAAGTGGCCGAGGTCAGCATCGAGGCGGGGAACCAGGTCCGCGTGCACCGTGTGGTATGCGCGATCGACTGCGGGATGGTCGTCAACCCCGACACGATCGCCGCCCAGATAGAAGGCGGGATTGTCTACGGACTGTCCGCCGCGCTCAAAGGCAAGGTTACCATCGAGAAGGGCGGCGTGAAGCAGAGCAACTTCCATGACTACCAGGTACTTCGGATGAGCGAAATGCCGGTCGTTGAGGTTTATCTGGTGCCGAGCGGTGATCTGCCCGGCGGGGTGGGAGAGCCGGGCACGCCGCCGATTGCCCCCGCAGTGGCGAATGCGGTGTTCGCGGCAACCGGCAAGCGGGTGCGAACCTTGCCGATCGCTCTGTAGCTGTTGGCACGAATCCAACCGTAGGAACCAAGCGCATTCGACCCAAACGATGGAACGGAGGTAGGGTATGAGAGGACGATGGAGCTTGCTCGCGATCCTGGTGGTGGCGGGATGTCAGCCCGCGGCTGAGACGCCGGAGGCCGCGAAGACTCGGATGGACACAGAGACCGCTGCGGCGCGCCAGGCCATCGAGGCCGCCAATACGAAGTTGACGGCCCACCTGGCGGCCGGCCACGGGGACTCCTGTGCCACATTCTATGCGGACGACGGTCGTTTGATGCCGCCGAACGGGAAGGCCGCTGTTGGGCGTGCTGCAATCGCGGGTGTGTTTAGCAGTCTCGGGAAAGCGGCCCTGACGTTGACGACCGAGGACGTCGTGGCCAACGGGCCCGTTGCCCTGGAGCGTGGGGCTTACAAGATGACTATCACTCCAGCCAGCGGGCCTGCCGTCACCGAGAACGGCAAGTACTTGGTACACTGGCATCGGGTCGGTGACCAATGGAAACTGGTGGACGATATTTGGAACAGCGACAACCCGGCAATGGCGCCGATGCCGGAGCCTACCGCAAAGAAGAAGTAAGGGACAACAACTCACCGGCATTCAGTCCCGGGCGCCAGCGCCTGGAGCTGAATGCCGGATGCTACGTGACTGCGACCAGTTCCTCGCCCGGGTTTACATACCGATCGCGTTCCATCCGATATTGCTTCTCGTACAACTGGAAGTAGCGGCCGGTCCGGGCCAGCAGCTCGGGATGGGTGCCGCGCTCGACGATCTCCCCGTTATCGAGCACGAGTATCTGGTCCGCGGTGACGATTGTGGAGAGTCGGTGCGCGATCACGAAAGTGGTGCGGCCTCGCCGGAGCGCGCGAAGGCCATCCTGGATCAGGGCTTCACTCTCACTGTCCAGGCTAGAGGTGGCCTCGTCCAACAGGAGAATGGACGGGTCCGCCAGAATCGCGCGAGCGATCGCGACCCGTTGCCGCTGGCCCCCCGAAAGCTTCACACCGCGTTCGCCCACAATGGTGTCATAGGCCTGGGGAAAGCGATCGATGAATTCGTTGCAGTGGGCAATCTGGGCCACGCGACGGACATCCTCAATGGTCGCGTCCGGACGAGCAAACCGAATGTTCTCAGCGACGGTGCCGTCGAAAAGGAAGTTGTCTTGCAGTACGATGCCCAAGTGAGAACGAAATTCTCTGAGGCGGAGCGTGGAAAGGTCGCGGCCATCGACCGCCACCATTCCTTTGTTCGGCCGATTGAAGGCCATCACGAGGCTCATCAAGGTGCTTTTGCCCGAACCACTCGGCCCGACCAGCGCGGTGGTGGTGCCCGCAGGGGCCGTGAACGTGATGTCGCGGAGGACGGGAACCCCGCTGGTGTATTCGAAGTCCACGTGGTCGAAACCCACGTCGCCCTTGATGGTGCCCACCGCGTTCCGCAGCTCGTCCTCGTCCCGTTCGGTCGGCATGGTCATGAGCTCGCGGATCCGGTCAAGCCCAGCGAAGGCCTCACTGACCTGGGTGCCGATCGAAGCGATTTGGATCAGAGGCGCGGCGACCAGGCCAATGAAGAAAATGTACATGACGAGGTCACCGAGGGACATTGTGTTGCTGAGAATGGCTCGGCCGCCCAAGATGATCATCAACGCACCGATGGCGCCGACAACCACCGTTGTGAGAGCGGTGAGCGCGGAGACCCCGGTCATCGACTTCGCGATATTCCGAAACAGCTCGTGGACACCGCGGGTGAAGACGAGGATTTCGCGCCGCTCCGCCACGTAGGACTTAATGACACGGATGCCGCCGAGCGACTCGGTGAGCCGTCCCGTGATCGCGGCGCTGATTTTGTTCCGTTCCCGGAAAATGGGTCGAAGTTTCGTGAACGCGAAGGCCATCCCGCCGGCGAAGATCAGCAGCAGCACCAGCGTGATCGTCGTGAGTTGCCAGTTCAAGTAATACAGCACACCGAGGCCGATCGACGCGGTGACCAGGCCGCCGGTGAGCTGAACCAGGCCGGTGCCGATCAAGTTTCGGACGCCGTCCGCATCGGTCATGATCCGGGAAATGAGGACGCCGGTTTGGGTTTCATCGAACCGGCGAATCGGGAGGCGCAGGACGTGGGCCTCGATGCGCCGCCGCATGTCGGTGACCGCTCGCTGGGCCGCGACGCCCAGAACCTGGGACAGGCCGAACGCCGTGGCCGCCTGCACCGTGGTGGCGGCGAGCACCGCCAAGGCGAGCGGCACGAGGAGAGTGGTCTCGTGCTTCCCAATGATGTGGTCGATGAGATATTTCGAGCTGCCGGGGAGCACCAATCCGGACAGCCGGTTGATCATCATCAGTGCCATGCCCAGGGCCAGGCGTTTGCGATGCGCGTAAATCAGATCCCGCGCTTCGCGCCATGCGGCAGATACCGTCAGCTTTCGTTTCGGTCGGTCAGCCATTGTGCGTCCTCCCAGCGGGCCCGCGGTACGGGCCTAGTTTCGTCCCAGTCGCGCGTTCACCCGGGCCAGCACAAAGGCGAAGAGCGCCTTGCCAGTTTCGCAGTTGGTCGTGACCCATTCCGTGTGTTGGAACGCGCGGGGGGAGCTATCCTGCCGGAGCTGCGCGAGCCAGGGGTGGACCTTGGCCAAGAGAAACATGCCTTCGCCGCCGCACGTCTCCACCAAATAGTCGGCATGCACAATGCCGTGCTTGGCCATACCATAGGCCATTTCCCAATAGCTAGAGACCTGGCGATACGCGCTGTTGTGCGGGTGGTCCCACTTGAGGAACGCCAGTACCTCATCATAGGACTTGGGCCAGAACTCCCGCAAGATGTACTGCCGCGATTCGCGCAGTAACGCCTCGCGACGGAGGTCGTACAGTTTGAGGACGAGTTCCGCGTCGTGATGGTCTGGGAAATCCTTGCCCAGCGAGTCCCGTTGTCCGTCAGGTCGCATCAGGTCCTCCGGCAAAGCGGGTTCAAGTTTCTTCCGTGAGCGCCGGCGTGGGTGCTGGCGCGCGCCGCCGCGAGATCCGGGAGACAAAGTGACTCAAGGCCTCGCTGCCCTCGCTCAGGATTTCATAAAAGGTCGGAATCGCGATGAGCGTGAGGAAGGTGGAGGTTATGACCCCGCCGATGACGGCGACGCCCAGCGGAGCGCGGAATTGCGAGCCTTCACCTCGCCCCAGCGCGACCGGGATCATGCCGGCGATTAGGGCGAACGTCGTCATGAGGATCGGCCGCAGTCGAATGGCCCCAGCCTGGATCAGCGCCTCCCGGAGGGGTAGGCCATCGCGCTCGCGAGCCCACTTCGCAAAATCGATCAGGAGGATCGCATTTTTCGCCACGATGCCCATCAATAGGATGACGCCAATGAGGCTCATGATGTTGATGGACGTCTTGGTGATCATCAGCGCGAGCATCACGCCGATCAACGAGAGCGGCAACGAAATCATGATTGCGAGAGGGTCGACGAACGATCCGAACTGAATGACCAGGATCAGGTACATGAACAACACCGCGACAGCGAGGGCGAGGAACATCTTCCCGAACACCTCGCTCTGCTGTTCCGCCTGAGCTCCCAAGGTCACGCGGACCGAGGGAGGCAAGTGCAGTTTCGCGATCCGAGTCTGGACGTCTCTCGTGACCTCCCCGGTGGATCGATTGGCCGTGTTCATCTGAACCGACACGACTTTGTCGCGGTCCAGGTGGTTGATGATCGCTGGCCCGAGGTTTTCGCGCACCCGGGCCACCTGGCCGAGGGGGAGAGTGGTGGGGAGACCGTTGGCGCCCAAAACGACGAGCGGCAGCTGCTCGAGGTCGGAGATGTGGCGGCGGGATTCGGGGGCGAAGCGGACGCGGACCTTGCGAGTCTCACCGCTGGGATCCACCCAATCCCCGGCATCGACCCCGGCGAACGCGGGTCGGAGGGCCTGGGCCACCTGTCCTACCGTGAGGCCAAGCGAACTGGCCAGTCCCCGGTCGATCTGCACGTCGAGTTCCGGCTTCTGCCCCTTGGTCGAAAGGTCAACATCCGCGGCGCCTTGGACCTGTTTGGCCTCCGCCATGACCGACTGAGCGGCCGCAGCGAGCTCAGTCATGTCGTTTCCGCGAAGCTGGAACTCCACTTCCTTGATGTTGCCGCCCCAGTCGCTGGAAAAGACCGCGGCCGTGACCCCGCCGATCTTCTTGATCTCGCGACGCAAGGCCACGGCGAGATCGGTTGCGCTCCGCTTCCGCGTATTCTTGGGCGTGAGCCTGGCGTAGACGTTCGCGGCGTCCACCGCGCCCAGCTGGCCGCCCACCGTCGTATAGGTGTACTTCACTTCGGGGTTGTTCCGCACTATCCGCGCGATCTGCTCTGCTTTCGCCGCCGTGTACGCCAGATTCGAGCCCGGAGGGGAGTCGATGCCGACGTTCAACTCGGAGTTGTCCATCACCGGCACAAACGCCACGCCGACGAGTCCGATGGCCGGCAGAGCCAGGGCGATGACAAACGACCCCGCAGCAATACCGATCATCGCCAGTCGGTGATCGAGCGCCCACGCGACCACCTTCTTGTACCGTTCCGCCTGGCGGTTGAACCAGCGGTTGAATTTCGCAAGGATCCGACTGATCCACCACCGCTTCGATTCCTCGATGTGGGGATCCGGCCAATAGGCGGACAGCATCGGATCAAGCGAGAAGGAGACGAAGAGCGATACCAACACCGAGCAGGCAATGGTCAACGCGAAGGGTTTGAACCACTGCCCCGAGGTTCCGGAGAGGAACGCGACCGGAACGAACACGGCAATGATGGAGAACGTCGTGGCCGTCACCGCGAGCCCGATCTCGTTGGTGCCTTCGTGGGCCGCGGTGAAATGGTCACTGCCGAGTTCCACGTGGCGGACAATATTCTCCCGGACCACGATCGCGTCGTCGATTAGAATGCCGATAGCCAAGGATAGCCCAAGCAACGACATGGTGTTCAGCGTGAATCCAAAGGCCCAAACCGCGACGAAACTCGCGAGGACCGAAACGGGGAGGGCCAGGCCAGTGATGACCGTGGAGCGCCATGAGTTGAGGAAGAGGAACACGACCAGCACCGTGAGGAACGCGCCTTGCAGCAATGCTTCCTGGACGTTTCGGACCGAGGCTTCCACGCGGACTCCGGCGTTCTTCAGCACAATCAGTTTCGCGTCCGCCGGCAGCCGGGCTTGAATCACCGCGATGCGCTTGAGGATTGCGGCGCACACATCGGCCGTACTGACACCTTTCGACTTGCTCAGCTCAATACCGACCGCATCCTTCCCGTCAACTTGGGCGAGACTTCGCGATTCCTCGGTGCCGTCGAGCACGTCGGCGACCTGGCCCAGTCGGATGAGCTGCCCCCCGCGTTCAGTGACGGCGATCTGCATGAAATCGCTCGGCCCCTCCGGACGGCCTTTGAGCCGGATCGTCCGTTCGTCTGCCAACCCCGTCAGGCGTCCAACGGGCGCGGCCAGATTCTGGAGACTGAGAGCCGTGACCACTTGGGACACGCTCACGCCTGAGGCTTGGAGCGCCTGTGGCTTGAGGAGCACCGTCATCTCGCGCTCCACTTTGCCCAGGACATTGACCTGCGAGACACCGTTTAAGGACCGGAGCTCCCGGGTAATCCCCGGGTCGGCGATGCGGGTGAGCTGGGCCGGAGTCAATTTGTCCGACACTAAGGCGAGAAGAACCACGGGGCGCTCGGTGGGAGAGAACCGCTGAATGATCGGCTCCTTCATCTCCTGGGGAAGGTCGGCCCGAATCAATGAAATCTTATCGCGAACGTCTTGGGTCTGTTCGCCGATTGGCTTCTCGAAGGCGTATTGGATGATGATCTGGGCGAACCCGTCTCGGGCTTGTCCCGTGACATGCTTGACGCCGCTGATCCCGGCGATGGCCTCTTCCATCGGTTCCAGAATCTCCCGCTCTACCTGGTCGGGTGAGGCGCCGGGGTAGGGGACCTGGACCGCCACTATGGGCTCCGCCACGTCAGGGAACTCGTCGACCTGTAGCGCCAGGAGGGCAATGACACCGAAGACCACCAGCGCGACCATGACCGTCACCGTGACGATCGGTCGTTTGATTGCGAAATCGGAGATGAACATGAGAACCTCCTGGGTGGTAACCGCTCTTAGCGGTCTTTGCTGACCCGAACGGACGTGCCGCTGCTTACCCCTTGGGCGGCGGCAAGGAGCAGGGTGTCGCCGGCCGCCACCCCGTTCAGGATCTCGACGTACTCCGCCCCTTCATCCCGAATGCCGAGCTGCACCGTAAATCGTTCGACCTTGCCCGCTTTGACCCGAGCGACGACTGGTGCCGTCCCTCGGTTGTCGATGGCCGCAAAGGGGGCCGCGACGGCTTCTTTCCGCGTGCTGACGACGCGGCCCTCGGCGAATAGACCAGCTACCAGTGTGCCGCCACTATTGGGGATGGTCACGTAGAGGCGCACCTGCCGGGTGGCGGGGTCCGCGGTCGGATTGATCCGTTCGATCTGACCGGTGAACGCCCGGCCCTCGTACCCGCTGACCGCAAAGTCGACCGAGATCCCCACCTTGAGGGTCGCCAACGATTGCGCGGACACCGAGGCCTCGAGCCGCATACTACTGGGGTCGACCACTGTCACGAGCGGATTGCCGACCTGGACCACGTCGCCCACCTTGACCGATTTGATGCTCACGACGCCGCCCGAGCCCGCGGTCACTGCAGTCCGATCGAGCTGCTTCTGCGCCGCCGCCAACCGAGCTTCCGCGTCGGCCAGGCTGCCCTCGGCGTTCATGGTATTCCACTTGGCCTGTTCGAGGTCCCGGTCGGCGAGTGCTCCGGCACTCGCCAGCCGCTCCGATCGCTCGGCGTTCCGTCGCGCCACCAAAAGAGCCTCGTTGGCGGTTCGCAGCGCGGCTTTGGAGGAGAGCCAGGTGTCGCGGATCGCACTGTCGTCGATCTTCACGAGTACCTGCCCGGCCCGCACGGTTTGACCCTCTTCGACGTACGTTGCCCGTACCATTCCCGCCACTTCGGCCCGAATGGAGGCCTCCCGGCTGGCCGCCAAAGTCCCTGAGATCGCCGGCCCGGCCCGAAGCTCACGCTGCTCGGCGACGGTCACGTTGTCCGGGCTCAGGGTTACGACCACCGGTTCCAGCGTGGCGGACGGCTGGGCCGCCGACCGGCACGAAGCGACCAGTACAACCATCACCAGGCCGCGGTGAAACGCGCATTCTCTGTTCATGGATTTCCCGATCCTGCCGGCGCCGCGCTAGCGGTATTGCCTGTTGAAGATGTAGGTGTGATTGCGGGGAGCGAGCCCAGCGGCAAGTCCGAAAGGAGCGCGACGCGGACGCGGGCCACATGGAGCTCCCGGGATGCCTGAGCCTGATTCGCTTCGGCCTGTTCCAACGCCAAGCGTGCGTCGAGCAGTTCCGTTTGCGTGCTGATCCCTTCGCGATACCGGATGTCGGCGATCTGATACGCGCGGCTCGCCTGCCCCGCCGTGCCTTGGCTGGCTACCCAGGTCGCTTGGGCACCTTCCAATTGTGCCAAGGCGGTACGTGTATCGAGCGAGGTCAACTCCGTGGACTGGCGATGTCGGAGGCGGGCGTCATCCAAATTGGCCAGCGCGGACATCCGCTCGCCCTTGAGACGTCCGCCCGTGAAGATCGGGACGCGCACCGCCACGGCCACCGACCAATCACTCAGGAAATCGCCCGACGCCGGGAGGCCGGAGGTCGGGTAAGCGATCTGAGCGTAGTTGGAAGTCAGGCTGACCGTAGGCAGTTGTCCGGATCTCGCCGCTTGCACCAGCCCTTCTTGGGCCCGGACCGCCTCGCTGGCCTGTCGCACTGGCGAGCGATGGTCCACCGCGGTGTCTGGCACCGTGGCCAACAGCTTGATCAGCGTAGGCACGCCCGCGAACGTGGTGTCGCCGAGTTCGGTGGTGAGCTCCACCGGTTGATTCAGGGGAAGGTGGAGCGACTGCTTGAGGCGGAGGTACGCCAAATCACGTTGGGTCCGGCGTTGGATGACGATCGGACGCTGATTATCGCGCGCGACCCGAGCTCGTAGCAGATCGAATTCCGGCTGGTTCCCGACCTCCCGCCGAAGTTGGGTCTGATGCAGTGTGGTATCGGCCTGGGCCAAAGTCGCCTCCGCGATCGCCAGCAGGCGATCGCTCAAGGTTGCGTCATAGTAAGTGCCGACGACGTCGAGCAAGACCTGCGCCTGTGCCGCCGTAACCCCGATCTCCGCACTCCGTCTCCCAGCCGAAGATGCCTTGACCTGCCCGCCAATGCGGCCGCCGCTCCACAGGGTTTGGGAGAATGCGAGTCCCAGGTTGTAGGTGTTCTTCCGCCCGAAGGGCAACTTGCTGAAGCCGGCCAACGGATTGACCGACGTGGCGCACTGGAGCGACTGCTCGAGCGAGTCGATCCGCGCTTCGATCGGAAGCCCCGGGTGCGCAAAAAACCGATCGCAGCTGGTTGGGCGTGTGGTCGTGTCCACCGTGGTGGAGGAAAGTCCGGAAAACTGGGACTGGAGTTGACGCGTATAGGTCAGCGTGCTCGAAAGTTGAGGAAAGTACTCGCTCCGGGAACGGAGCTCCTCCCCATGAGCACGTCGCACCGCTGCCCGAGCAATCCCCAATGCCTCACTCGCAGGTTCGCTCCGGCCGAGCGCCTCCTCAAGCGAGAGCCGGAGCGGGGCGTTCGGGCTCGGAGCTTGGCCCCAATTTCGGTTCGGCGCGCCCAGCGCGAATACGAGTAGCAGGCCGGCAAGCCGAGGACGTTTAGACCCCGTTGGGCGGATAACGTCGATCACCGTGAAGGTCCTCTCCTCATTGTTTCACCGCGCCGATCGCGCGAAGAAAGAGATCGACATAACGGGTTACCGCCTGCTCCGGTTTCGCCGGGAAGAGCTTCGGCATGATGTCCCGGCCCATGGCATCCGCGAAAAGCACCCCGATCAACATGGCCGCGGCCGCGCCTTCATCGAAATCCACGGCTGTCAGCTTGTGGGCCTTGAGCCCGGCGAGATACGTAGTCAAACCGAGTGCGGCATGGTCGGTCGCGCCGTCGGCCGTTGGAAAAATCTCGGGGTGCTCTTCCACTTCACCCATACAAGTCCGGATGATCGACCGTTTTTCCAAGAGGTGCTGATGTTGTCGGTGGGCCCAATCGGACAGTTCCGCGCGGGGGGATCGCGGAGGATCGGGAAGGGTTGTGGGGGCGATCTCCATCCCAGCGCACCGGACGGCTTCATGGAGCAGGCACGCCTTAGAGCCAAAATGCCGGAACAACGTGATTTCGTTACAGCCCGCCTCCTGGGCGATGCGCCGGGTGGTTGCGCCGCGGAAACCGGTGGAGGCGTAGACATCGGCTGCGGCTTTGAGAATCCTGGTTCTGATGTCCATCGTGAAGGGCAGTTTAATGGTGATCCATGATGTATGCAAGTGTATGCTTGCAAGGCATAGATCCCAGTAATTCCCTCACCCGTCCTGGCTAGAAACGACTCCTTGCCCCTAGGTTTCTGCTCTCACATGACCCAGCGACTCAATCCAATGATCGTCCTGGCCCGCTCCACTGAGCTGGCCGCGTGCGCGCTCGCGCTGTGGCTGAGTGCTTGCGATCCTCATCCCGCGTTGCATCGGCCGGGTCGGCCGAACAGAGCGACACCCGACCCGGTCTCAGGATCGACCTTGCTCAGCGCGTCCGCCCCGGTTGTCACCGGGCCGGCCGTAGTGGCGTTCTGGTTGCGAGCTGGGGATACGTTGGTGGAAGCGGACCGAGCAGCCGCGTGGGAGGATTTTCGGGCGAATGCCGGGGGGGTCGCGCCGTTCTTCGATGAGCATGGGGTGACCTTCGTCGCCACATCCGTCGATACGCTCTTCGTGCAGCTCCCGCGAGGACCGCGGCGCCTGATCATGATGAGCGGCCTCGAGTATCCCTATGGGTACGTCTTCGTCGAGCCGGGGTTCACCGAACGGATCCTCGCTGGCCTCTACTCCCAGGAAGAATTGGTGGACGAAGGCCGAGACTATTTCCAATTGCCGGATGACACGATGAGCGCGCGAATTGCGGGAATGCCGCGCCACAGGGCACGGCCAGGCCGCCGCGGGCGGCAGGCGATCTTTGCGCGGTGGCCGCAGGCCAAAAGTCGGGCCCGGTGAGCGTCGGGGTCGCCTCGCTCGTTGCGCTCCTCATTGCGATTACGCTTTCCTGTACCTCCAAAATCAACGTCGGACTGCTGGCTATCGCGTTCGCTTGGGTGATCGGTGTCTATCTCGGCCATCTGTCGACGGAGGAGATAGCCAAGGGTTTCCCGGGTTCCCTCTTTCTCACGTTGGCCGGCGTTACCCTCTTGTTCGCGATTGCCGATACCAATGGCACTCTGGAGCAGTTGGCCCACCGGGCCGTTCGGCTCGCTCGTGGCGAAGCGCGCGCCCTCCCGATTCTATTCTTCACGATCGCCAGTCTCATCTCGAGCGTCGGCCCCGGCGCAATCTCGAGCGTGGCCTTGGTCGCTCCCCTCGCGATGGCGATCGGCTATCGGGCGGGGGTGTCGCGCTTTCTCATCGCGTTAATGGTCGCGAACGGAGCGAATGCCGGGAATCTTTCCCCGGTGAGCTCGGTCGGTGTCATCGTCAATACGAAGATGGCTGCGGCGGGGGTGTACGGTCATGAATGGAAGGTCTGGTTTGCAAACTTCAGCGCGCACGTGCTCGTGGCAATTGCGGGCTATCTGTTCTTTGGCGGGTTGCGGCCAGGAAAGCCGTTGGCCGGCTCCGACGCGTTGACCGGGGAACAGGCGCTCTCGCGGAAACAATGGTCCACGATCGGTGTCACTCTAGTCTGGATTCTGGGCGTTGTTGTCTTCAAGCTTCACGTGGGACTCAGTGCCTTTGCCGCCGTGTCCTTGCTGGTATTTGCCGGCAGCGCGGAGGAATCGGCCGTCTTCAAACGCGTGCCGTGGAGCATCATTGTGATGGTGAGCGGGATGTCGGTGCTCATTGCCCTGCTCGAGAGGACCGGCGGAATGGACCTCTTCGCGGAGATGCTCGCGCGACTTTCCGGTCCCACCACCGTGAATGGCATGATCGCGTTCGTCACGGGGGTGATCTCGTCCTACAGCAGCACGTCAGGTGTTGTCTTACCGGCGTTCTTACCGGCCGTGCCCTCGCTGATTCAGAAGGTGGGCGGTGGCGACCCGCTCGCCGTATCGCTCAGCATCAACATCGGGTCCGCGTTGGTGGACGTTTCCCCCCTGTCAACCCTCGGCGCATTGTGCGTTGCGACTGTGACCGACGGCGCCGCCGCCAAGGTCCTGTTTCGACAACTCCTCGTCTGGGGGCTCTCGATGGCGGTGGTCGGAGCGGTGTTGTGTCAGTTGTTTGCGGGGGTACTGGCCGGCCTGTAGGCTCCCGCGGCGACAGCATCCGAGAGATCACGCGGTCGCCGCTCCGGTCTGACTGGGGTCGAACTACTCTGCGGGGCGATTCCTCTTCCACACGTAGTAAATAGGAATTCCGGTGGCGACCGCGCCGAGCGCGCCGAGCGTCTTCACCGGGTCCTGGGTGGCGATGGTGTTGACCACCAGAGCGGCGGCTGCGAGAACGAATAGGGCAGGGGTCACCGGATATCCGGGGACCTTGAACGGCCGCGGCGCATCGGGTCGTGTGCGGCGTAAGACGATGACGCTGAGCCCCGCCAGACCGTAGAAAATCCAGCCCACGAAAATGACGTAGCCCAGCAGCGCTTGAAAGTTGCCGATGAGGGTGAGGACGGCGGCCACCACGCTGCCGACGATGATGGAATACGCCGGGGTGCCGAATTTCGGGTGAACCTCGGCCAGAGCCTGGAAGAACACCCGGTCTTTTGCCATCGCATAGTACACGCGAGCGGATGTGAGCATGAGCGACTGGGCCGCGCTCAACATCGAAATCACGATCGGAATGGCGATCAAAGTCGCCAACCCCGGGCTGAACGTAGCCTGCACAGCATCCGCGGCGATGCGGTTGGAATTGGCGACCCCTTCGGGGCCTAAGGCCGCGATATAGCCGATGTTCGCCATGACGTAGATCACCACGATCGCGAGCGTCCCAACGGCGAGGCCGCCGGGGAAGTTCCTTTGTGGGTTCACCACCTCCCCCGCGACGGTGGTGGCGTATTGCCAGCCCTCGTAGGCCCAGAGCACGGAAATCATCGCCACGCCCGCCCCCGACAGCACGGCTCCGTTCCAATGCTCCGGCCACCAGGCGTGAACTGCGGAGAATCCGTGGCCGACGATCGGTAGTGCGATGATGAGGAAGGCCAGCGCCCCCACTTTGAGCACCGTGGCGATCGAGACGAATCGGACACTCAAGGCCGTGCCTCGTACGTTCACTGCCGCCAGAATCGCGATGAGGCCGATCGCCAACAGTTTGCCTCCTACCGCGCCGACGGGAATGAACTGCTGGAGGTAGCTGGAGGCGGCCACTGCTAGTGTAGCCACCGAACCGGACGCGATCGCGAGCAGTAACCCCCACCCATAGAGGAAGGCAAACACCGGTCCGAACGCCTCGCGGATATAGACATAGACTCCGCCGGCTTCCGGGATCATGCCGCCAAGTTCCCCGTAGCTGAGGGCGCCCAAGAGGGACAGGACCCCGCCGATCAGCCAGACCACGAGGGCGAGACCGATCGACCCTCCGGACTTCTGGAGCACACCGCCAGGGACGAGAAAGATCCCCGACCCGATCACCCCACCGACGACTAGGAGGACGAGGTCGCGGAATCCGAGGGTTCGCTGCAGGGTGTTCGACGTATTCGACATCGGCACGTCCTCAGAGTGGTCGTTCGGTCGGGCGAAGCATAGAGAGCGTGGTCACTTCGACGGTTTGAATCTAAGACTCGGACGAGGCGCCGGCTGTTCCAGCGTGAGTCCCACGACCTTTCCACCCTCCAGTTGGAACTCGACGAAAAAGCCTGGTGGCATGGCATCCGACCGGGTCATTTTGAATCGCGTCTTGGACTCCGCGATGAGAGTGTAGGCCGGCTGCCCGACCACCGTCATACGAAGCCCTCCATTCACGGCTTCGACTTTGAGCGTGACCGGGATTCCCTCGGCCGTAAAGTTGCCGGTCAACGTGTTCATCTCCGCCTCGCTCAGTTTGACCGCGGCCGTCGCGTCGACCTTGTCGTCACGAACGAATTCCGAGATGCTCTCCACGTTCATTCTCGTCACTTTGCCGTCGGCATCGAGCGAGAAGGTGATCATGGGCTTGCCGAGCTGCGCGTCTCGCATCGTGGCCCGAAACGTGTCATAGTGCCAATGCGTTAGGTCCCCGGTGAATGCACGGTCGTGGCGAAACACCAAGTGCCCATTTTCGAGGCTGACAGTCGCCTCGCCATACAGCGAATCGCTGTAGGTCCCGGCGTATTTGTCCAGGGCGAGCGACGGCTTGGTATCCTTGGCGCGTGCGTCGTCCCGTTTCTTCTCGGCTTCCTTGCCTTGTTTCGCGAACCCATCCGCCACCTTCTTGTACTCCGCGCTCCAATCGCGAGGAGAATCGGTTAGGAACCGATCAAAGGTGTACCACAACAAGACGTCACGGAGAAAGGTGCCGTTCATGTTGGTGAGGATGACAACGCCCAGCTTCTCTTCCGGTAACATTCCGACCATCGCGCTGAACCCGTCGATATTGCCCCCGTGCTCCACCACTTCGTGACCACGGAAGTCGTGCAGGAACCAGCCGAATCCGTAGCTCTCGTAGTGCGTGTAGGGATTGAGGTGGGCTAGGGGTCCTTCAATCCGGATGATCGTCTGGGGCATATGGGACTCGGCGATCGCCGCCGAACTGACGATCGTCTTGGTGCCCACTTTGCCGCTGTCGAGTTGCATTCGCACCCACTTAGCCATGTCCGTCACGTTCGAGGAGATCGACCCGGCGGGGCCGATGTTGTCAATGTTCCGCCATGGAATGACATGGACGGTGTCGTCTCGCTCGGCATGAGCGGACGCGAGATTTGTCACGCGGTCAAGCTCCGTATTGCTCGTATGCGATTCGGTCATGCCGAGCGGGCCGAAGATCTCC
The DNA here is from genome assembly GCA_025358055.1 of Gemmatimonadota bacterium. Lineage (GTDB taxonomy): Bacteria > Gemmatimonadota > Gemmatimonadetes > Gemmatimonadales > GWC2-71-9 > JANYKV01. Next base: position 30,456 of record JANYKV010000134.1, on the reverse strand, counting down.
TGGCGCACCGCTTCGTCCCAGGAGGTCCCGCGCTTGGCTTCCACGACCAGGCCCGCCGTGAGAAACATGAGGTTTTGATAGCCAAACGTGGTGCGGAGCGGCCAGGTCGGCTTGAGGTATCGGACCCGGCGCGCGATCTCCTCGCGAGAGAGGCTGCTGCCATACCACAGGAGGTCGCCGCGCGACAGGCCGCTCCGGTGGGTGAGGATGTCCCGGATCGTGAGATCGCGGGAGACGTATCGGTCGTACATCTCGAACCAGGGGAGATGTTTTCGCACCGGATCGTCCCATTTGACCTTGCCGTCGTCAACCAGGCGGCCGATCAAGGCACCCGTGAACGCTTTCGACGACGATCCGATTGCGAAAACGGTGTGCGCATCCACCGGGCTTGGGTCGCCCAGCTTTCTGACCCCGTATCCCTTGGCATAGATCACCGAGTCACCTTTCACGATGGCGATCGCGAGGCCAGGGACCTTCCAGTCCTTCATCGCTTGGGTGACGTAGGCGTCGTACCCCTTGAGGGGATCTTTGGGCTTCTGCCCGTGGAGGGGTGAAAGGATCGCGGAGGCGATGAAGGTTGACACGACCCCCAGGAAAGTCACGTTACGCATGGTCGGTCCACGAAGAGGAAATGGAGAACTTCAGGGGATATGGCGCGAGGAGCAGGTTGTATCATCGGGATGGCGTTGCGGTTGGCGGAACTCGGCGCCATTCGGTCGGACCTTCGAGGTCAAAGTTCATCCGCGCCACCTTTCCATCTGGGCCAATGGTGAATGTGACCGGTACCTTGCCCATCATCTTGTCGCGCATTTGGGCCTCGAAGGTGTCGTAGTGCCAGTGCATGAGATCGCCCACCGCGGTGGGACTGGCGTCATAGTGGACGACGAGGTGATTTCCTTCGACCGAGACCGATGCCGTGCCATATACCTCGTTGGAATAGGAACCGGCATACTGTTCGAGCGGCAAACTCGGCCTCGTGTTGGGTACGCGGGCCGCTTCACGCTTTTGGCGCTCCACCACGCTCTGCGCGTCGAATGACTGGACCTTCACGAGCAAGTCTGCGCTATAGTCCTTAGGTGCTACGCCGAGGAAACGATCCAGAACATTCTGCATCAACGGAATCGTGACTTCGGTGGCGTTCAGGTTCGTGAGAATCACCACGCCGATCCTCTCGTTCGGCAGGAAGCCCACCAGGGCGGCCATGCCGTCGATGTTCCCTCCATGGTGCACCCATTTTGTGCCGCGGAAGTCCTGGATGGCCCACCCAAAGCCGTAGGTGAGGAAGTTGCCGCTGCCGAACAGTTGGGTCCAAAACGGATCGTCTTTGATGATGAATTGTGGTGAGATGGCCTCACGGTGACTGGCCCGACTGAGGAGCTGCTTTCCCCCGGCCCGCCCGCTGTCCAGCTGAAACCGAAGCCATTTGGACATGTCGGTCGCGTTGGAGTTGATCGAACCCGCCGGTGCGGCGTTGTCGATGTTCCGCCAGGGAATGGCCTGAACGACGTGGTCGAACGTAGCATGTGGGCTCGCTACATTGGCGAAACCACGAAGGGCATTGGTGCTCGTCGTCGTCGAGGTCATGCCCAACGGGGCAAAGATCCGCTGCTTGACGAAGTCCTCCCACGACAGGCCCGAGGCCGTGCGCACGATTTCTCCGGCGGTGATAAACATGAGGTTCTGGTAACCGAACTGGGTGCGAAGGCTCCACGTCGGAGGGAGGTTTCGAATACCGCGAATGATCTCCTCCCGTGATCGCGTGGTCCCATACCACAGCAGGTCACCCCGTCGCAACCCGCTCCGATGCGTGAGCAAGTCCCGAATGCGGAGCTCGCGGGTCACGTATGGGTCGTACATCTGGAAGTACGGTAAGTGTTGGGTGACGGGGTCGTCCCAGGTCAGCTTCCCCTCATCCACCAACATGCCGACCGACACTCCCGTAAAGGCCTTGGAGGCTGAGCCAATCGCAAAGATGGTGTTTGCATCCACCGGCGATGGGTCGCCGAGGCGGCGGACCCCGTAGCCCTTGGCGAGGACCACGGAGTCACCGTGGACTACGGCGATCGCGAGGCCGGGAACCTTCCAGTCCTGCATGGCCTTTTGTACGTAGGTGTCGAAACCGGCGAGCGGGGTTCGCGCGGGCTTGCGCTGACCGTGTGCCTCGACCGCGAGAAGCTGAACTGCGAGGCCAACGGCGAACAAGAAACGCACCGTCCTGCGTCGACGCGTTACCATCGACCCCGCTCGCCCGCGCGCTTGATGACCCGGCCGAGCCGCTCGGCGGCATTGTGCCAATTGGTTTGAACCGCACCGTGTGCGGCCGTCGGCTTTCCGACTTCGATCGCGTTGATGATGGCTTCGTGCTCGCGCGCGGAGATCTGAATTTCATTCGAAAGAAAGCTGACGTACAGCCGTTCGTAGCGTTCGGCCTGCGGTTTGACCGCTTGATGCAGAGCGAGTAGGCGAGGACCGGCGGCCACTTCGACGTACCGGCGATGGAATCGCTCGTCCAGATCAAACAAGCGATTGTGATTGGGCCGGGGCACCGCCGCGGCTTTCCGAAAATCTTGGTTGATGGCGATCAGTTCCTTTGCGAGAGAGCTGCGTTTGGCCTGGGGCAGCGCCGCCGCCGCCCGCCCGGCCAGTCCCTCGAGTTCCCCGACGATACTGAAGAGCTCCCGTGCGTCCTCGAGCGTGAGCGGGGCCACTGTGGGCCGGGACTGCCGCATGGATGGGGAGTCGAGGATGTAGCCTTCCTGCTGCAGCCGCTGGAGCGCTCCGCGCACGGGCGTGCGACTGACCACGAACCGCTTGGCGATGTCGGTCTCCACCAGCCGGCTGCCTGGGGCCAAACGCCCGTGGACGATCAAGTCCCGTAACTGTTCATAGACCTGTTTGGGCCGGTCCGCCCGCCCGGTGGGGTTCGCGCCCGGCGCGCGGATCATCATCAGCGGATACCTCCCTCGGGCCAGCCGGTCCATCCGGGTCCCCGAACCGCTTTGCCCGGCTTCGCCCCAGTGTGCTTCCCATCCTTGAGGACCGCCACGCCGTTGACGAACACATGCTGGACCCCCACCGACAGTTGGTTGGGGTCCTCGAAGGTTGCTTTGTCGATGATAGTATTGGGATCGAAAATGACGATGTCGGCGTACGCCCCTTCACGCAGCGTGCCTCGGTCGCGGATCGAGAGTCGGTTCGCCACGGCGGAGGATGCTTTGCGCACGGCGTCTTCCAGCGTGAGCACCTTTTGCTCCCGGACGTATCGTCCCAAAAGCCGGGGATAATTGCCATAGGTTCGAGGGTGCATCTTCGCCCCGTTGACGCTGTCCGGGTCGACGCCGTTGGCATCGGTTCCGATTTTGATCCATGGCTGCCGTAGTTGCAGGGGCAGGTTCGTCTCGGTCATCAAATGCACCAGCATTCCGAGGCCGGGTTCGGCGGTTACCAGGTTGGCCCAGGTCTCGACCCAGTCCTTCTTCTGCTCCGTGGCGACTTGGCTAAGGCGTTTTCCTTCCCACTTTTTGTTCTCGGCCTTGGTGAAGCCGCTGAGTTGGACCGACTGAGGTCCACCCAACGCGCAGAGGCCTTCCGAGTTTTTGGCGGGATGGAGCATGGCGTCTTTGATTTTGGCGCGCATGGCGGGATCGGCTAGGTTGGCGAGCAACTTCCCATCCGCGGCAGCCCAGGGCGGCGCGCAGGAGACGAGTCCGGTCCCGCCCGCCGTGTAGAGGTACATGTCGGCCCCAACATCGGCCCCCGCGGAACGCGCGGAGTCGATTTTGGCGATGGCCTGGGCCATTTTGGGCCAGTTTCGCGGCCCCGAGGCCTTCAGGTGATAGATTTCGACCGGGACCCCTCCCTCCTTGCCGATCCGGAACGCTTCGTCGATAGCCTCCAGGAATTGGTCCGCTTCGGATCGCATGTGCGTGATATAGACACCCCCGAAGGGCGAGGCGGCTTTCGCCTCCTCGATCAACTCCTCCGTCGTCGCGAAGTTGCCGGGCGGATAGATCAATGCGCTCGCGATGCCGAACGCACCGTCTTCCATGGCCGCGCGGACGACGGTGCGCATCGTATCCAGCTCTGCCGGGGTCGGAGCGCCCTGCGCTTCACCCTTGGCGTAGATGCGCACGGTTGCTGCGCCCAGGAACGACCCGGCGTTTTCCGACATGCCGTGGGTTTGCATCGTCTCGAGCCATCCGCCGAAACCATGCGCGCCCTTCATCGCGGGCGGAATCTTGTCCGCATATTCCTTCCAGGGAGAGGAGGGGCCCTTCATCACCGCGAGGATCTTTTCGTTGATCGGGGCCGGTGAATCACCTTCCCCCATGATCGCGGTCGTGACCCCTTGCGTCACCATGCTGAGGACCCGGCCGTCGCCCGCGGTGAACTCGCCCACCGACTGCGCCTGGATATCAATGAAGCCCGGCGACACCACCAACCCCTTGGCATCCAGCCGCTGTTTGGCGTCTGCTTTCGCCAAAAGCCCTGGCGGCGTGATGCGTACGACCCGGTCTCCGCGAACCGCCACGTCGCCATAGAACCAAGGATTACCGGTGCCGTCCACGATCTTGCCGCCCGTGATGATGAGGTCATAGCCAGATGGGCCGGCAGCCCCACCTGATTCGGCGCCTTTGGGGGCCGATTGGCAGGCCGCCGCCGCGAGGAGACCAGCCGAAATGCGCAGGAATCGGACGTCCATAGTTACCTAGACCGGTTGGAGGAAGGAGGTCGGTTGAAGACCCAATTGCATTGGGAAGTGGATACAAAACTGGAGTACAAGCCGAAGAGTATTGTACGGGTTGGACGGGCACCGGGCAAGAGAGGGGTAAGGTGTGCCGGGTTCTCTCGTCGTCCTTTTTGAGGTAAGATTCAAGGGTTGCCCTCGGACCTGCGCTGGGCCTCAATCGGCCCGGGCCCGACCGAGGTTTGCGACCACCACATCTCCTTGGAGTACGCTTTCCATGACGCTCCGCGCCGCCTCACCCGCGCTGATGCTCGTCCTGCTCGTCGCGGCGCTTGCCCCGGGGCAGGGCCTTTCCGCCCAGCGGAGCTTCGATTCCGTTGTGGTCACCACCCGGCCCGTGGCCGGGGCCGTGTCCATGCTCGTCGGTGCCGGCGGAAACATTGCGGTTTTGGTCGGACCCGATGGGGTGTTGATGGTGGACGACCAGTTTGCTCCCCTCACCCCAAAGATTAAGGCGGCTGTGGCGGCCCTGTCCCCGGGGCCGGTCCGCTTCGTCGTCAACACGCATTGGCACGGGGACCACGTCGGAGGCAATGAGAATTTCGGTCGGGAGGGCGCGCTCATCGTGGCCCACGACAATGTGCGGAAGCGAATGAGCGTCACCGTCTTCTCCAAGCTCTTCAATGACACGGTTCGAGCATCTCCATCGATCGCCCTCCCCGTCGTCACCTTCACTCAGTCGGTCTCGTTTCACCTCAACGGCGAGGACGTCGATGTCATCCACATGCCGCCGGCTCATACGGATGGGGATGCAGCTCTCTTTTTTCGCCAGGCCAATGTTTTCCACACCGGTGACATTTATTTCAACGGTCTGTACCCGGTCATCGATGTGGAAAGCGGGGGCGGAATTGAGGGGATGGTCCGTGCGGCGGACCTGATCCTCGATCTGGTCCGTGATGAAACCAAGATCATCCCGGGGCACGGGCCCTTGGCGACCAAGGCGGATCTGCGCGTCTATCGCGATATGCTCGCCGCCATCCGCGATCGGGTCCGGTCGATGGTGCAGGCGGGGAAATCGCTTCAGGAGGTCGTCGCCGCGAAACCGTCCGCGGAGTGGGACGAGCGGTGGGGGAAAACGTACCTTACGCCCGCTCAGTTCCTTGCGACGGTGTATGCGAGTTTTCGGAAGTAACGATTGGAACGTGGACCAAGCACGCCACACTTCATCTGTGAGAGACCCATGATCTTTGGATTCGCACGACGCCGGTTGCCCCTGGTAGTGCTCATTCTCTTAGGGGGGATGAGTTTGACGGTGGCCGCCCAGCAAAACTTCGATACGGTCACGGTGACCACCCAAACCCTCGCCGGCAGCGTGTCGATGCTCCTGGGCTCGGGTGGAAACATTGCGGTGTCGGTTGGCCCCGATGGCGTTTTGATGATCGACGATCAATTCGCTCCGCTCGCTCCAAAAATCAAGGCCGCAATTGCCAAGCTCTCTCCCGGCGCGGTGCGGTTCCTGATTAACACCCATTGGCACGGCGACCATAGCGGGGGCAACGAGGTGTTCGGGCGCGACGGCGCGTTGATCGTTGCCCATGACAACGTCCGCAACCGGATGGGGACGGATCAATTCCTCAAATTGTTCAACCAAAAAGTGCCCGCCGCCCCAGGGATTGCCCTGCCCGTCGTGACGTTCGCTGAATCGGTGACATTCCATTTGAATGGGGACGACATCCACGTCATTCACGTCGCCAACGCCCATACCGATGGGGACGCAATCATTCACTTCGCCAAAGCGAATGTGATACACATGGGGGATACCTACTTCAATGGGGGCTACCCGTTCATCGATACGGGGTCTGGCGGTTCGTTGGTGGGCGTGATCAAGGCTACCGAGTCGGCGCTGGCGATGATCGACGATAAGACCAAAGTGATTCCAGGACATGGCCCGGTCGGCACCAAGGCGGATCTGAAGACCTATCATGATCTTCTGGTGACCATTCGGGACCGGATCAACAAGATCATCGCCGAGGGCAAGACCGTCGACCAGGTCATTGCGGCCAAGCCCCTGGCCGATTTGGATGCGAAATACGGCAAGGGGTTCATGGGACCGGATATGTTCCTCCGAATCATTTATGAGAGTCTCTCCAAGAAGTGATCGCTCTCATCGAGGGCGAGCGGGCCGGGCTGTCGAGTGCTAAATGAAAGTCTTCGAGATCGGCCTGCTCGTCCTCGGAGCCGCTTGGTTCCTGATCTGCCGTCTGGGCGTCCAGCGAAATTGGGCGGTCGCGGGTTCGACGCTGGTGGTCTCCGCCTTGGTGCTCGGCCTCCAGTTGGGTGTGGAAGGGCCGAGGTGGGAACTCGGGTGTGCCTACGTGCTTGCGGTAAACGCACTTCTCTCCGCTCTTTTTACGGTGACCAGGGAAAGGACCGTCCCCGACCGCCGGTCTCCGCGGATGCACCCGTTCCGAACGGTCGGACATGGCCTGTTCCTCGTGGTTGCAGTCCTCATCCCGGTCTGGCTATTCCCAGTCGTCGAGTTCGAGCCACCCAGCGGGCCATATGCCGTGGGCGCTGTTGGCGAGTTCTGGATCGACAGCACGCGCTCGGAAAACCTCACCTCAGACCCGAACGACGTACGTGAGCTGTTGGTCCAACTTTGGTATCCCGCGGAAGTGCCGATCGGCGCAGCCACCGAGCCCTACCGTCCGGATCCCGACGAGTTTGCCCAGTCCCAGGCCGCGACAACCACCGTTGCGCCATTTGCCTTCAAAAGTTTGGCCGCGGCCAAAACGCATACGGTAGCCGGTGCCAAGCTCGCTTCTCATGTCCAGCGGTTTCCCCTACTGCTCTTCTCCCACGGATATGGAGGGCATCGATTTCAGAACACTTTTCAGTTCGAGGAACTCGCCAGCCACGGCTTCATTGTTGCCAGTATCGAGCACAGCTACTCCGCCACAGGGACGATCTTTCCGGACGGCCGCCCCGCACCCTTCGACACCTCCGCCGTCAATTCGCCGGAGCGCGAGATCGAAATGGTACATCGCTGGTCCGAAGACGCCCGCTTTGTCCTTGATCGCCTCGTGGTGCTGAATGCGAGGGATCCAGAGGGTCGGTTTACGGGGCGGATCGATCTCAGTCGGGTGGGGTATTTCGGGCATTCGTTCGGTGGTGCCAGCGTCGTCGAAACGTTGGCCAAGGATTCTCGATTCAAGGCGGGGATTGATATGGACGGGTTCCCCTTCGGCGATGGCTGGAAGTCGGCCTTCCCCCAGCCAATGCTGGAATTCCGGAGCGGGCCCATAGATATCGAGAAGCTGTCCGATCGTCAGATCGCCGCGGAGCACACAACTCGCCCGAAGCTTCGCGAACTCTACGCCGAGTTTGGGCGGCGGGGTGAGGCGTTGCTGGCGAATGGGGGTGTACAAGCGGTTCTCGATGGCGCCGCGCACAGTGACTTCTCCGATCTGCCGCTCTGGTCGCCGCCACTCACCCGATTAGCTCACCTCCATGGTCCGGGTGAGCCGCGTCGTCTCCACCACATCATCAATGCCTATACCTTGGCTTTTTTTGATCATGCGCTCCGGGGCGAACCGACTCAACTCCTCGCCGGACCCTCGCCGGACTATCCGGACGTGCATGTCAGGGTGGGGAGGCGAGCGGCACCAGTGATTCAGGAGCCTCACAAACCATGAAGAGAATTCATTTTGCTTCCGAACATGAGTCCTTCCGCAACGTGTTTCGCGAATACCTACAACGCGAGGTGGTGCCGCACACCGAGGCTTGGGAGCGCGCGGGGATCGTGCCCCGTTCGGCGTGGCGAAACGCGGGTCAAGCGGGGTTCCTCGCCATGTGGGCCGATGAGGAGTACGGCGGTACCGGCATTCGAGATTTCCGATTCGACCAAGTGGTCGCGGAAGAGTTGAGCGCGATCAGCGAAGGCGGCTTGGTGCTTCCACTCCAGAGCTCCATTGTCGCGCCATATCTCGATCGGTTCGGGACCCGCGAACAGAAGAAACGGTGGCTCGCGCCCGCTGTATCCGGAGAGGCCGTGCTCGCGATTGCAATGACGGAACCCGGCGCCGGAAGCGATTTGGCTGGGATGACCACCCGCGCGCTAGACCAGGGTGATCACTGGGTGCTAAACGGCACCAAAACCTTCATCTCGAACGGTATCAACGGCGATGTGGTGATCGTCGCCGCGAAGACCGATCCCAGTGATCCTCGCCGCATCGGGCTCTTCATCATCGAGGCCGGGATGGCGGGCTTCGAACGCGGACGAAAGCTCGACAAGCTCGGCCATCGGTCGCAGGACACGGCCGAGCTCTTTTTTCGAGACGTGAAGGTGCCGGTCTCAAACGTTTTGGGCGACCCCCGCAAGGGTTTCTCCTATCTCATGGAAATGCTGGCCCCCGAGCGTCTGACCGAGGCGTGCATCTCGGTCGCGTCAGCTCGGGCGGCCTTTGACGTGACCCTCATCTACACAAAAGCCCGCAACGCGTTTGGACAGCCGATCGGGGATTTTCAACACAACCGATTCAAGCTCGCCGACATGAAGACGGAGATCGACGTCGGGCAGGTATTCGTGGACCGATGTGTCATGGATTTCAATGCCGGGGAACTGACCGCGGAAATCGCCGCGGAAGCCAAGCTCTGGACTACCGAGTTGTTGTGGCGGGTCGTCGATCAGTGCGTGCAGTTGTTCGGGGGATATGGCTATATGTGGGAATATCCCATCACCCGGATGTTCGCCAACGCCCGCGTCCACCGTGTTTGGGCCGGCAGCTCCGAGATCATGAGGGAAATCATCGGCCGCTCCCTAGGCTAAGGCTGCATTTTTGTTGGTGACCCCCGCCGCAAGACATGGGCTCCCCCTGCAGTCCGCCTTGGCAGCCGTGTGGCCCAATACCGGAACGTCGGAGCGGTTAGCGAGGATCCATCGGAGGGCGAGGCGGCAGGCGAGGGGCGGATGGCAGCCGCCCCTCCTGCTGCAACGTGCGACGCAAGACAAATTCGATATGGCTGTTCAGACTGCGGAGTTCATCGTTGGCCCAGTGTTGCATCGCTTCATGCACCACCGAATCCAAACGCAAGAGAAAAGGTTTGCGCTCGGCCACGACTACTGGTACAGCGTGCCGGTATTCACCACCGGCTGGGTGGCGCGCTCGGAACACAGGACGACGAGGAGATTGCTGACCATCGTTGCTTTTCGTTCCGCATCGAGATCGATGATGTTGCGCTGAGAGAGCTGTTGAATCGCCATCTCCACCATGCTGACCGCCCCTTCGACGATTTTGGTTCGGGCCGCGATGATTGCACTCGCCTGCTGCCGCTGAAGCATGGCGAACGCGATCTCAGGCGAATAGGCCAGGTGACTGATTCGTGTATCGAGGACCTCCACGCCGGCTTTCGACAGCCGCTCGTCAACGTGGATCTGCAGGTCTTTGGACACTTCCGTGGGGTTGGTCGAGAGCGCGACATCCCCCTCTTTATGCGCGTCGTAGGGATACGCAGACGCCAAGGATCGAACCGCGGATTCACTCTGAACCTTGACGTAGTTTTCATAGTCGTCGACTTCGAACATGGCCGCCGCAGTGTCCACTACCTTCCATACGACGATCGCCGCAATCTCGATGGGGTTGGAGTGGCTGTCGTTCACCTTGAGCTTCGTCGTCTCAAAATTTCTGATTTTGAGCGAAATGCGCTTCTTCACCATGAATGGGTTGGCCCACCAGAGTCCAGGCGCCTTCACGGTGCCGACGTACTTACCCAGGAGGGTCAGCACTTTCGCGTCGTTCGGATTCACGACAAAGAAGCCCGGCAAAGTGAACAGAATCAGCAGCCACACGGGCACAACCAGTAGTAGGAGCGTCGTGTTTTGGCTCGAGGCCCCCTGATAGAGCCCATAGGCTGACGCCAGGCCGACGCCAAGGACCAAGAACACCATTCCCAGACCGGGAGAGGCACGAAAGTGAATTTCACGAGTCATGAGTGGCTCCAGAAGGTGATAGCGATATGATATCATTATGATACTGCGATGTCAATCCCAGGGAAAAGCAAGACAGCCAGTACTTCCTATATTAGGAGCCGCTATCGTCGCCAGGCGGCGACTCTTCCACGTTGCTCCGACGTCCGAGGACTCGTGCTCATAGTGGTGCCTCTGCAGGCTCGAAGGCGTAGGGGTCCCCTCCATTCCAACGCTCCCGCTCCTCCCGGTATCCAACGCCTTGAACACTAGGACAACGGCGAGGAGACGCAGCCCTGAATAAGTCGAATCTCGCCCGGGTCGAGTCTCCGGATACGATCGATGTGCCGGCCGCGGTTCGAGGTGATGCTGTCGCCTTTGAACGATTGTACCGGCGGCATGCCGCCCGGGTGAATGCGCTCGCGCGGTGGCTCCTCGGACGAGATGACGTCGACGATGAGGTCCAAGACATCTTCATTCGGGTCTGGCAGAAGTTGGGTTCCTTTGCGGGGGCATCCGCTTTTTCGACCTGGCTCCACCGAGTCGCGGTGAACCACCTGATTCGTAGCCGGAAGACTCGCCGAACGAGGGAAGCGCGGTTTGTAGAGCCGCCGGAAGGAGAGATGGAGGTGGCTGCGGTGACGAGTCGGCCGGACCTTCGGGTGGCGATCGAGCGTGCGGTGGATGACCTGCCTGGTGGCGCGCGTGAAGTTTTCGTGCTCCATGACATGGAAGGGTACAAGCATGAGGAGATCGGGCAACTCCTCGGCATCGACCCCGGTACTTCGCGATCACAGCTTCACCGGGCGAGGATGATGTTGCGAGTGGCGTTGACCGCTTAGCCAAGAGGAGAAGCATGCACGCACAGTGGACGGACCAGTTCTCGGCGTACCTCGATGGTGAACTGCTGGAGGCGGAGCGGAGCCAGCTCGAACAACACCTGGCGGCCTGCGCGGATTGCCGCCGGGTGCTCGAGGAGCTTCGCGCCGTGGTTCAGTGGGCGCCCACATTCGTCGGCCTCGAGCCGGCTCATGAGCTCTGGCCCGCCGTGGCCCGAGGCATCGAGGCCGATCGGGACCGGCCTCTCCGGCGGCCGAGCTTTAGCTGGCAGCAGTTGATCGCAGCGAGCGTCATCGTGGCTTGCCTGAGTGGCGGGGGAGTCTGGTATGCCGTTCGGGGCGGGGTGGGGGAAGTGAGGGTGGTGGGGGTGGTCGACACTACGCAACCAGCCACCCCTTTTGTGCCGACTGCTCTGGCAATGCCACCCGCGAGATCAGCGGCGGCCTACGATGCCGCAGTACTGGATTTGGCGCGCGCGCTCGAACAGGGCAAGGGGCGGCTGCGCCCCCAAACTCGCGAGGTGATCGAGCGCAACCTCCGGGTCATCGACCGGGCGATCGTGGAATCACAGCGTGCGCTGGCGGCCGATCCCGGCAACGCGTTCCTCGCTGATGACGTTACCGCCAATATGCGGCGAAAACTCAATTTGTTGCGACAAGCCACACGAGCCATTGGCTCTGAATCCTAAAAGGGGACTCTCGTGATCCACCTTCTTTTCATGCTCGCCTTTGCGCAGTCGCCTCGTAGCGTTGAGCCGGGCTTCCAAACCGATACCACCCTCGCGGTGCAGCAGGGGACGCGGCTCCGCGTCGAGAACCCGGGCGGAGACATCACGATCCGGGGCTGGGACCGCAATCAGGTCCGGGTGCAAGCCAGCCATAGCGCCCGCACCTATGTCGAAGTGCGGAATTCCGGAGCGGTCTTGGAGGTGAACGCGAGAGGGAGAAGGGGTCCCGCGAACGTGGTCGATTATGAGATCACGGTACCCGCTTGGATGGCGATCGATGTCGGTGGGATGTACAGCGAAATCTCGGTCGAGGGCACGCGCGCGGCAATCAAAGCGCACACCCTGGAAGGCGACATCACGGTCAAGGGCGGGGCGGAGCAAGTTACCGTAAATACCGTGAACGGACATATCAAAGTCGACGGGGCGCGCGGCAAGGTCGATTTGAAGAGTATTTCGGAGAGCGTCGAGGCTGCCAATGTAGTGGGCGACCTGGTCGTGGAGACGGTGAGTGGCGATATCGATCTTCGCCACATCGATTCGCGTACGGTCGACGCCGGAACGGTGAGCGGCGAGGTGTTGTACGACGGAACGGTACACGATGGCGGGACCTACTCCCTCACGACCCATAGTGGCGAGATCACCTTCACGGTCCCGGAAGGCGCCAACGCAGCCGTGTCGCTTCTCGCGGGCACCGGAGAGTACTCCAGCTCTTTTACCCTACCCGCCACCGATCGTACCACCCGCCGCCGGCGTCACTTTTCCCTAGGCAGCGGAAGCGCGACGATCGAATTGGAGACGTTTAGCGGAGATATCCGGCTGGTGCGGCCCAATGAGGTGCCCCGACCGAGGGTGCATAGTCGCGACGAAGGCGATGACCATGACGGCCGATCTCATAACCTGCACATAAAGCCCAAGGTGAAGGTCAAGGTCAATATGGATCAGGATGACGACTCTGACGATCGATAAGGAGATTCCATGCGACACGTGAAGTCCTGGCTCGGTGTGAGCCTTGCGGTCGGCGCTGTGACCACCGGCGTCCGGGCCCAGCAACAGGCTCCCTCGTTTACCTGGCGGGGTGAAGTCGCCCGGGCCCAGCGTCTAGCGGTGCAAAACATCATCGGCAACGTCCTCGTTGAGCGGGCGGCCGGTCGGGGCGCCGAGGTGATCGCGACCAAGCACTCCGGCCGGCACGGAAATCCAGAGGACGTACGGATCGAGGTGGACACCACTGCACAAGGGATCGCCTTCTGTGTCGTGTACCCCCATTCACATCGCGGCGTATCCCCCGATCGTCATCGGCGGGACCACGATGAAGACAACCGGCGGCATTCGAGGGAAGAGATTTGCGAGAGCTGGTCGGATTGGAGTGGCCACCACGAGCAAAACGATACCCGCGTTGACATTACGGTCCGGGTGCCTGACGGGGTCCGGTTGATTGCGCGCACCGTGAGTGGCGACGTGGACGCAAAAGGGCTCCGCGGAGATTCGGAAATTGGAAGCGTCTCCGGCGATGTCCGAGTCTCTGATTTCGAAGCCAATGCGCTGGACGCCAATACCGTAAGCGGAGCCGTGGAGTTGCACGCCATCCGCGCCGGCGATGTCGGCGCGGAAACCGTGAGCGGCGACGTAATCTTCGAGGGAACGATCCGGAATGCGGGATCCTACGACTTCAATACCCTGAGCGGCAACATAGAACTTGATGTTCCCGGCAACTCGAATGCGGACATTTCGGGCAGCACGTTCAGCGGCTCTTTCCACGCACCCTTTCAAACGTCCACGGGCGAAGGGAAACGGCGACGGCATCGTTACTCCGCCAAGCTCGGGAACGGCGGCGCCAAGGTCACTCTCTCGTCCTTCTCCGGGGATGTGGAGATCCGCAGCAGTAAGTGAGGAGTGCCGATGTTCCTCCAGGATCTGCGCTACGCGTTTCGGTCGCTGCGAAAGAGTCCGGGCTTTACGGCCGTGGCCGTGACCACCTTGGCCCTGGGCATGGGCGCCAACACCGCGATTTTCAGCATTGTGCACGGCGTCTTGCTTCGTCCCCTGCCGTTTCCGGAGCCGGACCGGCTCGTCTTCCTCAATCACAAATACACCGGCGAGGTCTCGCTCGAGGCGAACGTCTCGCCGGTTGGCTTTCGGTTCTATCACCAGAACGGCCGATTGTTCGAGCGATCCGCGGCCTTCGCTCCTTGGGCAGCCAACTTCGAGGGTAGCGGCGTTCCGGAGCGGCTGGTGGGCCAGCAGGTTTCCGCAGATTACTTCCTGACGCTTGGGGTTCAGCCGATTCTGGGGCGCGTGTTCCTGGATGAGGAGGAGACCGCTGGTCGCGACAAGGTGGTCGTACTGAGCGAAGGACTGTGGGGCCGAGCCTTTGGCAAGGATCCCTCGGTCATCGGTCGAGCGGTCGTGATCAATGGCGAAGCCCATCAAGTGCTGGGCATCGTCCCGTTCGGCTTACAACTGGAAAACGACGCGGTGGAAATCTGGAAGCCGGCGACTTTCACGGCCGACCAGTTGAGTCCTGGTAGTTGGGGAAACGAGTGGCTCGGAGTCGTCGCCCGCCTCAAGCCGGGCGTGACCAGTGCCGCGCTCGGGGCAGACCTCGATCGTATCACTCGAGTGGTCCGGTCGATGCCCGAAAGTCACCAGGGGACATCCTGGAGTATCCATGGCCGGCCCCTTACGGATGTCATCGTGGATTCGGTTCGACCGGCACTGTTGGTGTTGACCGGCGCGGTCGCCTTCGTGCTACTGATCGCGTGCGGAAACCTCGCGAACCTCCTCCTTGCTCGAGGAACGGCGCGCCAGCGAGAAATTGCAGTTCGGAGGGCGCTGGGAGCCAGCCGAGGGCATTTGGTCCGTCAGCTACTCACAGAATCGGTGGCCGTCTCCTTACTCGGCGGCGTGCTCGGTTTGGGAGTGGCGGTGGTCGTGCTTCGCGCCTTTCTTGCGATTGGAGGCGCCAAGGTTCCTCGGGTTGGTGAAGTCACCCTGGACGGAACCGTGTTGCTGTTCACCGGCGCACTCGTTCTCGGCGCTGGGCTCCTGTTTGGTATCGCGCCTGCTCTCCAGGCCGCGCGGGGCGACTTGCAGGGTGTTCTCAAGGAGGGCGGACGTGGTTCCGCGGGAGGAGTCGGTCGCCGCGGCCTCCGGTCGATCCTGGTCGTCTCTGAGGTGGCGCTCTCGCTCGTCTTGTTGGTGGGAGCTGGCCTCATGATCAAGAGCTTTCGAGAATGGATCGCGGTGGAGCCGGGATTCAAGGCCGACGGTATGCTGACGGTGCGGCTTTGGCTGCCCGAGGCGAAGTATCCCAAGGCGCGGGACCAGATCGCGTTTTTGCTCGCGATTCAGCGGGACATCAGCGCCATTCCCGGCGTCGCCGAGGTGGGCGGCAATGTTGCCCTTCCCATGACCAATGACAATTGGACCCGGAACTTTGACGTTGAGGGACTGCAATCGTCGGCCGGCGGATCGGTGCCGTGGGGAGAGTTTCGAATTGTCACCCCGCGGTACTTTGAAACGATGTCGATTCCGCTCAAGCGGGGCCGCACGTTCCAAGAGAGCGACAATGCCAACTCGGTGCCGGTGGCCGTGGTGGATGAAGTGCTGGCCCAACGCTACTGGCCGGGACAAGATCCCATCGGGAAACGAGTGTCCTTCGGTGCAACCAAGGACGGCCCGATCTGGTCCGAGGTAGTGGGCGTCGTTGGGCACGTCATGCAAAGCGGGCCGCGCGATGATGTGCGCACCCAGGCCTATGTTTCCGTCGGCCAAAATGGAACCCCAACGATTGGGTTCGCCATCCGAACCAAAGGGGATCCTTCGAGCTATGCGGGGCCCGTCCGCCAAGCAATTCTCCACCTAGACCGAGGGCAGGCCATCTTCGACGTGCAACCCATGAGCGATCGTCTCACGGCCTCAGCGTCGCAGCCTAGGTTCACCATGTGGTTGCTTGTGGCCTTCGCCGGGCTCGCGGCCGGGTTGGCAGCTCTTGGGCTCTATGGGGTGATGTCCTATCTGGTCGCGCAACAAACCAAGGAGATCGGGATCCGGATCGCGCTTGGCGCCGGAGGGTCCTCCGTGCTCCGGCTCGTCCTCCGGCGGGGTTTGACGCTCGCTGGTGTCGGTGTGCTGATCGGTGTCGGTGGGTCGATCGCGCTCGGGCGAACCCTTGCGAATCAGCTCTTTCGGGTGAGCCCGAGCGATCCGACCGTGTTAGCCCTCGTCGTCGTGGGCCTGGTCGCCGTGGCGTCGCTTGCGAGTTACCTGCCGGCGCTCCGCGCCACCCGAGTCGATCCCATCGAGGCGCTCCGAGCAGACTAGTACGGCCTCCAGAGTTCGCCCTTGACTTCACATACTACACATGTAATATTACTGCAGTAGTTGAAACTGAGCCTCGGACACCACCGTCCGATCTCTCAGTCCAGCCACCAACCCCAGGGCCTCATGTCCGAATCTCCGCAACTTACCGAGCTGCAACTCGCCTTGATGCGCATTCTATGGGATCGCCACTCCGCGACTGTGGTGGAGATCACCGAGGAATTGCGGCCGTCGCGGGGCCTCGCCCAAACCACTATTGCCACCGTGCTCTCTCGTTTGGAGAAGCGGGGCATCGTTCGGCATGAGACCCAATCCCGTCAATTCGTGTACTACCCGACGGTCACGGAGCCCGAAGTCAGGCACTCGATGGTGGGTGAACTCACGGAACGTCTTTTTGCGGGCGACGTCGCGGAGTTCGTGACGCATCTGCTCTCCTCACGAGACGTCAGCGCGGGTGAGATCGCGAAGGTCAAAGCGATGATCGCCGCGCGAACACCCAAGCCGGAGGAAGACTCTCATGCTCGCCGATAGCGGGACGCTCCTGGTCGGCTGGACCGCGCCGATCGGTGCCTGGTTCCTCACCTATATGGTGCATAGCTCGCTCCTACTCGGCTTGGCATGGGTCTCCACCAGACGTCTGATCCAGTCGGCGCTCTTCCGCGATCTGGTCTGGAAAGCGGCCCTGGTCGGTGGGATCGGAACGGCTTCGCTGCAACAAATGGTCTTCAGCGATTGGGCGCCTTTGGTTCGCGTGCCGGCGTCCGCGCTGGCCCACGGGCCGCGTAACATCACCTCTGGCCCGTCGTCCGACCGGTCGTTGCGCAGCGAGTGGGCGCCAACGCAGGCGCCAGTCGGAACACCCACTGAGACGCAGGTCGCCGCGAACCCAGCGGCGCGAATGGCGGCGGCCCAAGACAGTAACCCAGGGAGTTGGGGTCGAGCGGTTCAAGTGGGCTTGGGCGTCGTCGGTTTGATGAGCGCCGTTTTGGTGTTGGTCTATTTCCTCCGCCTGTTTCGAGTCTACCTCCGAATGGGCCGCCGTCCGCTCGCCGCCGATCATGCGCTTCATCGAATGCTGGACGCATTGCGCGGGGAAGTACACTATCGGCGCCGAGTGCGGCTGACGACGGCGCATGGCCTGGTGAGCCCGGTGGCGCTCGGAGCCTCCGAGATCTGCGTGCCGGATGCGGCACTGAATGCCCTGGAGCCGGATCAACAACGGAGCATGCTCGCCCACGAATTGGCTCATCTGGCCCGGTGGGACCCGCTTTGGTTGACTTCGAGCTGCTTGTTGGAGCGGTTGTTTTTCTTCCAGCCGCTCAACCGAGTGGCCCGGAAGCGGATTCAGGAAAGCGCCGAATTCCTGGCCGATGAATGGGCCGTCCGGCGGACGGGCTCCGGCCTGTCGCTCGCCACGTGTCTGGTGCGGGTTGCGGAATGGATCGATGCCGCGCCGCAAGGCGTGCCGGTCGCTGGGATGGCCGAAGAGCGCTCCCAACTCGTGAATCGTGTCCGACGTCTCGTTGAGGAGGTCCCCATGAAGAAGACTCCATCTCGCCGATGGCTGGCGATCGGCACGCTCAGTGTTCTCGCCCTCACCGCCGTCATCGCGCCGCGGTTCACCGTGGCCCGCCAAGTCGAGGCCCCGCGGAAACGCAAGATTGAGGCTGAACAGCAGGCCGAGTTGGCTCGGTTGAACGCGAACCTTCCCCGGCTCGCCGCGGTTCACACGGCAGCCCGGGCATCCCTAGAGCTCGCGAAAGAAGCGCAATTCGCTGCGATCGCGGCTGCGGCGCCCCGTGGCTTCGGGCCAATGGCCCTCATTGGACGAGGGCGGGGCCAAGGCCGAGATACGAGCGGAACCATCATCGTGGCTTTGAGTGCCGCGTTGCACGATCCGGAAGTTGAGGTCCGCCGCGCCGCCGTGCATTCGTTGAATAGCTTGGAGGACCGCCGGGCGATCCCCGCCCTGATCGACGCGCTCAAAGACTCTGATTTGGAGGTTCGTGCAGTCGCGGCAAATTCCCTGGCCTCGTTCCACGATGAACGGGCTATCCCGGCGCTCACGGCCTTGGTGCGCGATCCATCGAAAGAGGTGCGACAGGCGGCGCTTCGCGGGTTGGCGCAGTTCCCGAAGACCGCTCCCCGAGAGCCGTTCGAGTCTGGTCTCAAAGACGCAGACGCCGAGGTACGGGTGACTGCGGCGGAGGCCTTGGGCGAGCGGAAAGAAACCGGAAGCGTTTCCCTGTTGGCAGGTCTCCTCACCGATCGCAACCGCGAGGTTAGAGGAGCGGCCGTTCGCGCTCTCGGTGAAATTGGCGGGGCGAGCGTTCGGGTTCCTCTCGTTCAAGCCTTGCGAGATGCGGATCCGGAGATCCGGGCCGTCGCACTCGAAGCGCTCGGCGCCGTTTTGGGGGAGAACGAGGACGAGAGTAACCCGGTAGCGCCACCGGATGGCGTGCTTCAGATGCTCAAAGATCCGAACGCGAACGTCCGCAAGTCGAGCGCCGAGTTGCTGGGTCGCCTGCACGCAGTGGCGGCGGTGTCCGGACTACGCGACCTCCTGCAGGACCCGAACGCAGAGGTTCGTGAGGCCGCCGTCCAAGGCTTGGCCGAGATCAGGAATGAGGCGGCCATTGATGCGCTCGTAGGCGCGCTCAAATCAAAAGACGTCGTCGTCCGCCGGGCGGCGGCTGAAGCTCTCGGACAACGCTGAGGAGCGGGTCATGAAAAAGATTGGGATGCTCGTCGTCGCACTGCTCCTGGTGCTGGGCGTGTTGAGTGCCAATGGGGTCATGCAATCCCATTTTCGTTTCTCGATGAGGTCGGGCACCGGCGGGGACGAAGACGAAGGGCCCGGACCCGATTCCGCCCGCGTCGCACTCTTCCTGGCCGACCTTCGTCATACCGACGCCACGATTTGCGAGCAGGTCACTGATGCGGTGGGGAACAGTTGGCATTGGGGATCGGAGGAGGGTGCCGTTGGGCTCCTGAGTGATGTCTCCCCTTCGCTGGAAGCACAGCGTGATTCCCTTTCGCACCCCGTACGAGACCCTCGCGCACTCAAGCTGCTGGGTTCGACTTTGAGTGATCCCAGTCCATGCATCCGCCGGCTCTCCGCCCGGCTCCTCGGGCGGAGCGATCATTACGCCGCTGAATACCTACGGGCCGGAGCTTCCGACGCGGCGGTACGCACGCGCGAAGCAGCGATCTACGGAATGGGGACGGCAGGAGACACGCTGTACCGCGAAGACATCGAGCGAGCAGCGAAGGACGGTCAACCTCCGGTCGTCGCCATGGCCGCATGGGCGCTCGGTGCCAGCGAGGACCGTCGTGCCGTTGCCGTCCTCGTGCGTTTACTCACCCACAGCGACGCGCGCGTTCGCCGGTCGGCCGCTTGGGCCTTAGGAAAGACCGAGGACAAGAATGGCGTGGAACCGCTCGTTGCTCGGCTGCGCGATGACGATGCGTTGGTGCGGACCCTCACGGCGGAGTCCCTGGGCGAACTTGAAAGCAAAGTGGCAGTCTCGGCGTTGATGGCCGTGGAGCATGATGCCGACGCTCGGGTCCGGCGAGCAGTCGTCGAAGCGTTAGGCCACTTGGAGGATCGGAAGGCGACCGAAGTTCTGATCGGTGCCACAGAAGACCAGGACACCCGGGTGCGGATCGTGGCAGCGGAAGCGTTGGGGCACCTCCAGGATAGCCGCTCCGCCGGTCCTCTTGCCCGTCTCCTGCAGGACAAATCGATCAAGGTGCGCCGGGCCGCCGTGGAGGCGCTCGGCAACCTCGAGGAGCTGCATACGGCGCCGACCGGTTTGCTGGACGCCCTTCGCTCTGGAGATCGGGAGCTTCGTCGGGGCGCGGCGGAAGCGCTTCAACACATCGGGGATCCTCGGACGATTGCCGCATTGGGGAGTGCGCTCCAGCATTCGGACCGCGAGACTCGTCGGGCGGTCGTCCATGCGCTGGGCGGCATCGACAATGAAGACGTGACTCCATTCCTCATTCAGGCTCTGAAGGATGCGGACGCGGAAGTGCGGAAAGCCGCGGCCGACGCTTTGGGCGAACGACGAGGCGAGAAGGACAGCCAGTAGTTCGGGGCGGCCACTGGGGCCGGAGTCCTGAGGTGTTTGGAGTGTTTCAATCCTTGCTATTCGTCCCGATGGGGCAGAGCCCCGAGGGATCTCAATGCTGGCGGGCGTGAGGCCTTGCGGTCGCATCTATATCGCGATACGATGTATTGTGTGACGATATAGCGACGCAGGCTCACCTCCTTCCTCAGGCGATGCATGACCAAAGCATCGGCTTTCTCGGTCCAGGCCTTTCTGCCGCTCAGCCCTCAGGTTTTCTACATCATGCTCGCCCTCGCGGATGACGAACGGCACGGGTATGCCATTTTACTCGAGGTGGAGCAGGTCACCCAAGGTGCCGTCCGGCTCGGCCCCGGGACCCTATACGGGTCGCTCAAGCGTCTATTGCACCGTGGGCTGGTCGTCGAGTCGGACCGCCGGCCCGATGAGGCGCTGGACGATGAGCGCCGTCGGTACTACCGACTCACCGAGTTGGGACGACGGGTCTTGAGCGCCGAGAGCGTGCGCCTGGCGGGGCAGGTGGAGCTGGCGCGACGCAAACGGATTCTTCCGCGGGCCCGACCCGCATGAGCCCACCGATCCTCCCGCGGTCGCCCGCCGAGCGACTGTACCGCGCCCTGCTTCGCGCCTATCCCGCCGCTTTTCGCCGGGAGTATGGGCCCGACATGCTACAACTCTTCCGCGACCGACACCGTGACGTGTGGGAGGGCAGGTCCAGCCACAGCCGCACAGCGTTGTGGCTCTCGGTCCTCTGCGATTGGTCTCTCACCGTCCCGCGTGAACACTGGGCCACCCTTCGTTCCAGGCACGCGGCCGCCCGCTCGCTCGAGTCGAATCTGCCGCAAAGGGAGCCGGAATCCATGCTCGCCACCCTTCAGGATCTCAAGTACGCCCTCCGCACCTGGCGGAAGAATCCCGGGTTTGCGTTCGTGGTGGTCTTGACGCTTGCCATCGCCATCGGAGCGAATACGGCCATCTTCAGCGTGCTCAACGCCGTGTTGCTCCGGCCGCTCCCCTATCGCGATCCCGGTCGGCTCATGATGGTCTGGGAGCACAAGCGCATGCCGGAGGCTCGGACCAATTTTGTTAACCCGGCCAACTACCTGGATTGGAAGAAACGCAGCCGAGTGTTCCAGGATCTCGGCATCTACACCTGGGCGAGCGCGACTCTGATCGGTGGGGCTGGACCTGAGGAGGTGACCGGGAAGGCGGTCTCACCCGATCTTTTCACCGTCCTGGGTGTGCCTCCACTTTTGGGGCGCGGATTTCTTCCCGAAGAGTCGGAGCCTGGCCGACCCACCGTCTTCATCCTAAGCCATCGGCTCTGGACACGACGGTTTGGCGGAGACTCCAGTGTCATCGGCAAGGTACTTGAATTGGCGACCGGCCGCGCCACTGTCGTCGGTGTCATCCCGCGGGACTTCCGGCCCCTAGAGACCGAGGAGTATTGGGAGCCCTTTACGTTCGGCCCCAACGCACTGGCGCGTCGCGGCCGATATGCCTTTGTGATCGGGCGCTTGCATCCGGGAGTGTCCGTGGCATCGGCTCACGCCTCCATGGTTGCTCTTGGTCGTGAACTGGAACGGGAATATCCCGACTTCAACACCGGTTGGTCGATCAACGCGATTCCTCTGACGGAACAAGTCGTCGGCCGAGCGCGGTCGGTCTTGCTGTTGTTGTCCGGCGCGGTGGTTCTCGTGTTCCTCATTGCCTGTGCCAATATCGGCAACCTGTTTCTCGGACGCGCGATTGGCCGGCAAGAAGAGTTCTCTGTCCGCACCGCGCTGGGTGCCTCGGCCCTCCGGCTGGCTCGTCAACGGTTGGTCGAGAGCCTGGTGCTTTCACTGGTGGGAGGAACCCTTGGGCTCTCGCTCGCCCTCCTTGGCGTTCGCGCGTTGGTGGCGACGGGACTGGATCAAATCCCACGGCTCACGGAGGTGCGGGTCGACTTTTGGGTGCTCGGGTTCAATTTCGGGGCAGCGATCGTGGCTGGGCTTCTTTTTGCGGCGCTACCCGGGTTCAGCGGGATTCGGACGAACATAGCCAACGGCCTTCGACCCCAGGGCAACCGCTCGACCGCGGGGCGGGGCACCCATCGAGCGCGGTCGATGCTCGTCGTTGCCCAGGTCGCCCTCTCGCTCATTCTACTGGTCGGAGCCGGCTTGATGATCCGGAGCATCCGTTCGCTGAGTGGTGTCGATCCGGGCTTCGATTCGGACCACGTCCTGACTCTTCGGCTTACGCTCCCGTCGCCACAATATCCACGCGGCCCCGCCCAACCCCGGTTCTTCGATCAGCTCGCCGATCGGCTGCGGGCTCTTCCCGGGGTCCGGTCCGTGGGCATGGTGAGTTTCTTGCCTCTGGCCGGAATCGCTCCTTCCACCTCCTTCTCCGCCGCCTCATTGCCTGTGGCAAGGCCAGGGGAGAAACCTGCCGCTGAGATCCGGGATGTCGACCCTGGGTACTTCCAAACGCTCCGGATCCCCCTCCTTCGCGGAAGGAGTCTCACTCCGGAGGACGGCCCCAATAGTCCTGGCGTCGTAGTTGTCAGTCGGACCTTGGCGCGAGCGATCTGGGGCATGGCGGACCCTATTGGGGAGCGAATTCAGGTCGACTGGGAGAATCCCGATAGCCTGGTGCAAGTCGTTGGTGTCGTCGGCGACGTACTCAACGGCGGGCTGGATGGGTCCGCGCGCGCAATGATCTACTATGCGCACCGGCAGATGCCGTTCGATCTGATGACCCTCGTCGTTCGATCGAAGGGCGAACCAGAGGCCCTCATTGGGTCGGTCCGAGCGCAAGTGGCGGCGATGGACAAGAATCTACCCATCCATTCCCTGGTTCCGATGAGGGAGTTGCTCACCGCATCGATGAGTGGCCGCAGATATCCGATGTTCCTTCTGTCGTTACTGTCGACCGTGGCGTTGATCCTCGCCGCCGTGGGCATCTACGGGGTGCTTGGGTACCTCGTCACGCAACGCACCAAGGAAATCGGACTTCGGGTTGCCCTTGGAGCCTCAGGAATTGACGTCTTACGCTCTGTGGTGGGTCGGGGATTGGGACTCGTCTTGCTTGGCCTCGCATTGGGTATTGGGGGAGCGCTGGTGGCCACGCGAGCCCTTGGTAACCTGCTCTATGGCGTAACCTCCGCTGACCCGATGACCTTTCTGGGGGTAAGCGCGCTTCTCATGCTGGTCGCCGCGATTGCTAGCTACCTCCCTGCGCGCCGGGCGACACGGGTCGATCCGATGGTGGCGCTCCGGAGCGACTGAGGCTCCTCTTGACTCCCTCATGTTCCACAGATATGTTCAGGGGAACATTTTAGGGGAACCTACGTGGCTGGTGCGAACCTCGATCTCCTCCAAGGCACACTCGACGTACTCGTCCTCAAGGCGCTCTCCTGGGGCGCCCGCCATGGGTACGATGTCGCGAGCTGGATTCGCGACACCACCCGCGATGACCTGAGCATCGAGGACGGCGCGCTGTACACTTCGCTGCACCGGATGGAAAAACGGGGCTTGGTCGACTCCGCATGGGGGCTCTCCGAAAACAACCGCAAAGCCAAGTACTACCGCCTCACCGAGGCGGGGCGCCGAGAACTCCGCCAGAGTGTGGACCGGTGGAGTACCTATGCGAATGCGGTGTTCCGGGTGTTGCGGGCCGGGATCGCGTAGTCAGGCGGACATCCGACGGGTGGCCCGAATGTTCCGATCGATTTTCCGTCTCTCCGTCCGCCCACCAAGCGTCGAGCAAGAAGTGGGCGCCGAGCTTGACTTCCATTTCGCCACGTTGGTGGATGCACTCAAACAGCAAGGACTGAGCGAGGCGGCTGCGCGAGTCGTCGCCGAGCAACGATTTGGGGATGTGCGTCGGACCAAGGAGGAGCTGATGCGAATTGACCGCTCTCGTCGCGAGGGTGAACGCCGAATTGAGTGGTGGAGGGAGTTTGCGCAGGATGTGCGTTTCGCGGTGCGCGGGCTCCGCCGCCGCCCCGCGTTCGTCGCCACGGTAGCGCTGACGCTGGGTCTGGCCATTGGCGTCAACAGCGCGGTATTCAGCCTGGTGGATGCGATCCTGCTCCGCCCACTTCCAGGTGTCCTGGCTCCAGAGGAGCTCGTGGAGTTTGGCAACACCACCATCTCCTACCCAGGCTACCACAATTTCGTGCAGGATGCCGCACCGGTCCTGGATCTCGCCGGCTTTGCCCAACGAACCCTCGGTCTGGCCTTCGAAGGCCGGTCCCAGCTGGTGCGGTCAGGGATCGTGTCCGGAAATTACTTCGCGGTCCTCGGGGGCCGAGTCTCGCTTGGCCGCCCGCTCGGCCCGGCGGATGACGCTCCGGGAGCACCGCCGGTCGTGGTCGTGAGCAATGGCTTTTGGGCGCGTTTCCTGGGCGGCGATGCGCGCGTTCTAGGGCGGGCAATTATCGTCGACGCAGCGCCGCTGGTGGTCGTCGGTATCGCCGATCCGGCCTTTCGAGGGACGCGGTTGGCCGAGCCTCTGGATCTTTGGATTCCGATGGCGGCCTGGCCGATCGTTGCGCCGTCGCAGTTTATCGGGCTCGATCTGGGTCGGCGCGGGTGGACTTGGATGCGCGCGGTCGGGAGGCTTCGGCCGGGCGTAGCCAGGGACCGCGCTGAAGCTGTCGTCGCCCTCTCCGCGCGGCACCAGTTCGAGGCCTTCCCGAAGGACGAGCAAGAGCACCGATCGATCAAGCTCGTCCCGGCCACGGTGACTGCGACGGGTCTGGATGGTCGTCAGGCGGTGGTTGGCTTCCTCCTCGTGCTGATGATGTTGGTGACGACCGTATTGTTGTTGGCCTGTGTGAACGTCGCGACGTTGCTATTGGCGCGCGCCCTCGAGCGAGACCGAGAAATGGGAATCAGGCTTGCGATCGGGGCGGGGCAGGGGCGCCTCGTGCGACAACTGTTCAACGAGTCGTTGGTGCTTGCGGGCCTGGGTGCTGCGGTGGGCATCGCTATCCTTTTCGTGGCCTTGCGGGGAATGTCCGGCGTGAATCTAGGTGGCGAGCTCACTCTCGCGGGGCTGTCGCTCCGCGTGAACGGCATGGTGCTTCTCTTCACGATCGGCGTGACCTTGGTCGCCAGCCTTGGGTTTGGTTTGGCTCCGGCATTCCGGAGCAGTCGAGTCGACCCCGTGCGGATGCTCCATGGTGGTGCCGCGGGGACACCGAGTCGAGGACGCGGCCGAAGTTTGTTGCTAACCCTGCAACTGGGATTGAGCCTTCTGCTCCTCATTGCGGCCGGTCTGTTTGGCCGGGGTCTCCAGAAAGCGCTTAGTATCGATCCGGGCTTTACCGCCGACAACCTGGCGATGGCGTCGGTGAACCTGGGGCTCGCTCGATACGATCCGGCGCGCGCAACCCCATTTTTTAGTGGCGCCCTCACGCGGGTACTGCAGGTTCCCGGCGTCGAGAGCGCGGCGTGGACTTCCGCGATTCCGTTGACTCCGGATTCGGACGGGGAGTCCTATAGCGTCGTCGGAAACCCGCCGACCGCGGATCGCCGGCCGATCATAGAATTGGCCGCCGTGAGTCCTGGGTTCTGGCGTACCATCGGGATGCGAATCCAGCGAGGCCGCGATTTCGAGGATCCCGATGTGGAAGGTGCCCCGCACGTTGTCATCATCAACGAAGCGATGGCGGCTACAGCCTTCCGGGGTCAGAATCCGCTGGGTCAGCGGATCGCCTTCTCCCCGGACACCGCGACGGTGGTGGGGATTGTCAGCACCGTAAAACAACATACCCTGCGCGAGGATCCGCTTCCGCAAGTCTATATCCCGCTTGCCCAACACGTCCGTGACTTTGGGCTCTCCCAAATGACGCTGCTGGTTCGAGGCCGCAAGCCCGGCGACGATCAGCGCGTCTTGTCCGGCATCTCCCGAACGCTCCAGATCTCCGACCCCGCGATTGCAGTGTTCAGCGTCGGGACCTATGCGGATCATTTCCGAAATGTTCTGGCGCCCCAACGGTTTGGCGCGCTCTTGTTCGGGGCGTTCAGCGGCCTCGCCCTGTTGGTGGCCGTCATCGGCGCCTATGGGGTGGTTGACCATCTCGTTGCGCTACGGGCTCGCGAACTCGGCATCCGGATTGCCCTCGGGGCGGGGCGCAATAGTGTGATTCCGCTTGTCCTGGGTGGAACGCTCAAGTACGTCGCGGTCGGTGTGGCAGTGGGGATACTTTTGGCGGTGCTGCTCACCCGTCTCATGGCCGCCTTTCTCTATGATGTCAGCCCGGTAGACCCAACTACCTTCTCCCTCACGGCACTCGGGCTTTTGGCCGTGAGCGCGGCTGCGGCGTACGTCCCGGCGCGTCGTGCCGCCCGTTTGGATCCCCTCAAAGCCCTCCGACAAGAATGATCGAGTGGCCTTCGGCGGTTCGCCGACTCTTCCGCCTAGCGGTCCATCCGCCAACGGTGGAAGAGGATGTTGAGACCGAACTACGGTATCACTTCGCCCGCCAGGTGGAGGATCTGATGGCGCGCGGCTGGAGTGAGCCGGGCGCACGGGAGGAGTCGGAACGGCGGTTCGGTGATCTCGGGCGGACGAAAGGCTTGCTGATGGCTATCGCGAAGGAACAACGCAAGGAGGCTCGACGGGCGGAGTGGTGGGCGGATTTTGTGCAAGATCTTCGATATGCTCTTCGAGGTCTTCGCCGAAAGCCTGGGCTCGCGGTCGTTATCACGCTAACGCTCGGTCTCGGAATCGGCGCCAACGCCACGATGGTGGGGCTGGTCGACCGGCTCCTCTTCAAAGCCCCCGCTTTGGTCGAGAACCCTGATCGGGTCGTACGGCTCATTTTGACGCAGACCTTTCCACAGTTTGGCACCTTTAGCAATTCCGGTGTCGCATGGCGCGACTATGAGAATCAACTCAGAAGCGCGAGGCTGGTTGAGGGATTCGCTCCGTACTTTACGCAACCGAACATGAGTCTCGGGCGAGGTGCCGGCGCTCGACCGATTAAGGTGACACTCGCGGGCGCTTCGTTCTTCCCGCTCCTAGGTGTCCGGCCGGCGCTCGGACGCTTCTATGCCCCCGATGATGATGCACCCGGTGCGGCACCGGTGGCGGTCATCAGCGACCGGCTCTGGCGCCGGCTGTTTGAGGGGAAGCCGAGCGTGATCGGGCAGCGGCTCTGGCTTGCGAGTCAGAACTACACGATTATCGGCGTGGCACCACCCCATTTTACCGGTGTCGATCTCGACGCGGTTGACGCATGGGTGCCCCTCCAGGTCGGAGCGGTCGACGTGGTCGGCCGCGACGGCAGTTGGCGTACTACGCACGGATGGCAATGGGTGCGCATTATCGCCCGCCTCAAGTCGGGCGTGAACTCAGGTCAAGCGGGCGCCGAGGCCACGCAGGTGTATCTCGCCGCGGTGGCTGGGGAGGAGGATCGCCGGAATGACCATGGTGCTGTGAAGTACGAGCCAGTCATGGCCGCGCGGGGAAGCGACCCATCTAAAGGCCCGATGATTGCCGCCCTTCTAGCGGCGGTTTCCTTCCTTGTGCTGCTCATCGCCTGTGCCAACGTGGCGAACCTGCTCCTGGCCCGCGCGGTGGGGCGGAGGAGAGAGATCGCCGTACGGTTGGCGATGGGAAGCGGTCGGGGTCGCCTGGTGCGCATGTTGCTCGTCGAGTGTCTCATCTTGGCGTTGCTCGGCGGCATCATGGCGATCGCCGTCGTCTGGTTCGGCGGGGGGGCGGTTCGCTCGTTCTTGCTCCCGGGGATCGACTGGATCGACAGCCCAGTGGATTTTCGGGTGCTCGGGTTCACGGCGGCGGTGACCCTCCTGACTGCGCTTCTTACCGGTCTCGCGCCCGCGTTCCAGACTGGCCGCGCGGACTTGATTGGCTCGCTGCGGGTGAGTGGCAGAGAGGGGAGTTCATCGCGCCAACATGGGCGGGTTCGGACTGCGCTCGTTTTGGCGCAAGCCACTCTCACAGTGCTGTTGTTGATCGGGGCGGGACTGTTCGTCCGAAGCTTAAGGAGAGCGGCGACCCTCGACGTCGGGTTCGAGCCCAGCCATTTGCTCGTTGCAACCATCGATCTGAGTATCGCGGGATACGACCAGCCGCGCGAGGAGACCTACTACCTCGACGCGTACCGGCGGCTTCGCGCGTTGCCCGGTGTCGACCATGCCAGTCTCGCGATGGCGAACCCGTTTAGCTACCGCTTTTCCCAACGCGTTTCGATTCCGGGTCGCGACTCCTTACCCCATGCGAAGATGGGGGGGCCGTTCTACGACGCCGGCACGCCGGACCACTTTGCCACGTTGGGGCTTCGTCTCCGCACCGGTAGGGGTTTCACCGAGTCGGATCGTCACGGCTCGCCACCGGTGATGGTCGTCAACGATGCATTGGCCCGCCTTTACTGGCCCGGCGACCGCGCGATCGGACATTGTCTTCGGGTGGGGGCGGACTCGCCGCCGTGTCGTGAAATCGTGGGAGTCGTGGACAATGCCGTGGTTGATCATCTGCGCGAAGATCCGACTCCGATGTATTACCTGGCGTTCGATCAAGCCTCGAGCCTGAATCGCACGCGCGCATTGTTTCTCCGGAGCCGGGGTGACCCGGCCGATCTGGTGGGTCCGGTGCGACGAGTGCTCCAGGAAATGGCGTCGAGCTTGCCCTACGCCAACATCCGAACGATGCAGGATCAAATCGAACCCCAGATTCAACCATGGCGTTTGGGTGCCACCATGTTCGGGATCTTCGGTGTTTTGGCGCTCCTCATCGCGATGGTGGGCCTCTACAGCGTCATGTCTTACTCCATCGCCCAGCGGACGCAAGAGTTCGGGGTGCGAACCGCGCTCGGAGCTACTCCCGGTAACATTGTCCGGATGGTCATGGCCGATGGTTTGGGGGTGGCCGGGGTCGGGGTGGCTTTCGGGGTCGCGGGGGCGCTGCTAGCGAGCCGATTCCTCGCCTCGCTCCTGTTCAATACGTCACCGCGAGACGCCACCGTCGTGGTCGGCGTCATCATCGGCGTGCTACTCACCGCGGGGATGGCGAGCCTCATTCCCGCCCGCCGCGCCGCGCGCGTGAACCCGCTCGAGGCGTTGCGCAGCGAATGAGCTGGCTCCCGGAGGGCATCGGACGGGTCTTTCGCCTCGCGGGGCGTCCGCCGAGCGTGGAGGATGACATCGAGTCGGAGCTCCGGTTCCACTTCGACCGCCAGGTGGAAGACCTCATCGCCGAAGGAATGAACGCAGGTGCGGCTCGGGCGGAGGCAGTGAGACGATTCGGCGACGTCGCGCGAACGAGGGGAGAGCTGAGGTTGATCGAAACCAAGCAGCGGCAGCGGGTGCGGAGGATCGAGTGGCGGGGAGAGTTGCTCCAGGACCTGCGCTATGCTCTTCGTGGGCTCCGCCTTCGGCCTGCGTTTGCCTCCGTGATTGTCGTGACCCTTGGCCTGGGTATCGGGGCGAACGCCACAATTTTCGGAATCGTCGACCGGTTGTTGCTCCGACCTCCCGCTGGCGTCGGCAATCCCGACGCCGTGCGCCGGCTGGGAATCAAGAAGCACTATGGGATGCAGGGGACCGTGCCGTACCTCGACTATGTCGCGCTCCGAGACAATGCGAAACAATTGGAAAGCGTCTCGGCCTACAGCGGCGCCGAATTCACTCTCGGCAAGGGCGCGGACGCGCGCAAAATTCCGGGGGCTTTGGTGACGGGCGATTTCTTCCGAACGCTTCAGGCCCGGCCAGTCCTGGGGCGATTCTTCACGCCCGAAGAAGACATTCCGCCTACCGGGACCCAGGTGGCAGTTCTGGGGTATGGGTTCTGGCAACGGGAGTTTGGCGGT
>JANYKV010000129.1 GCA_025358055.1 Gemmatimonadota bacterium | reverse complement strand
GCCCCGCGCCCGGCCCAATCACCTGGCGTCGACGGACCACTCGGCGACCGTCACCAACTCACCTCGCAGGTCCATCCGAATGCCCCGAATCCGTCGGTTGACGCCCTGGATGCCACGGGCGTGGTAGAGGAACGTCGCTGGGGTGCTCTCGCGAAAGACCGAAAGCGGAGCTTGGTTCGGCTGCGTCCTTATGCCGGTGATCCCAAGCAGCGGAACGAGGTAGCCGAGACTGAGGTCACCCGGCACACCCAACATGGCGGCATCGAAATCGTGTCGGGGGCCGTAGATCCGGTCCAGGAAGGCGGAGAGCTCCAGTTGACGGATGACCACGTCGAACCCCCCCGCAGCCATCTGCGACTGTACGAGTTGCTCGAGGGCCGCCTCACCGCTTCCGACCGTCAGGAGTTCGAACTCGACATGACGATTCTTCAGTAGCTGACGGGCACTGTCCGGACGATATGGATCCGCAGGAAGATCGGTCGAGATGGGAGGTGGGACGGGTCCGGCGGCGGCGGTGCCGAAGCCATACGCGAAGCCGTTCACGAGCGCTCCGCGGTCGAGCGCGATCGCGGCGGCCGATCGGACTAAAGCATCGTTGAAAGGGGCGCGCCGGGTGTTGAAAATCAACGCCTGGGTGAACAGGAGCGGATAGTCGATGACGCGAAGGCGCTGGTCTCCGCGCACGAACGACGCATGCGCCGGCTGAATACCTGCCATGTCGAGTTCGCCGGAGGTGAGCGCTGCAAGTTTCGTGGTGGGCTCATCCACCACCGCAATCACGAGCCGCTCGAGCTTCGGGGGGCCTCCAAGCGATGTGGGAAACGCGGGATTGGCCTCGAACACCCACCGCCGATTCGATTCATGTTTCACGAATCGGAAGGGACCGTTCCCGATCGGGTTTTCGTTCCATGCGTCTCGCCGCAAATTGGATCGCGAAGCATTTTTGAAGAGGTGAGCCGGCAGCATCGCCAGATCGGTGAGAACGTCCGGGAATCGGGGTTGTGGTGCCGCGAACTGGATGAGGATGGTCGAGTCGTCCGGCGCCGAGATATTCCGGAACCCGGCGAGGTCGGTGATCCGTGGGTACCCGGTCGCAGGATCACGCGCGGCATTGAGGGTCCAGAGGACATCCGCGGACGTCGTCGACGTACCATCATGCCATCGAAGATCGGTGTGCAAATGCAGAGTCAACAAGAGGTGGTCGGCCGACCAGCTCCAAGCACTCGCTAGGTAGGGTTGGGCCGCGAGCAAGCTATCGTACCGCGCCAGGGTGGTGAGCAGAACATAACGTTGGACCTGGCGCGCGAGCGGGTGCACCGTGAGGAGTGGATTGATGCTTTGGAGATCCGCACCGGACGCCACGATCACGGTACGATCATGGTAGGTTCCGAGCGGACGGCATGCCGAGATCGGCACCAAGATCAGCAGGAGATGGTGTGGGCGCAACGCAAAACCTCGTCGAGCGAGACGGCAGATACTGGATTGTAACCCGCTCCCGGCCAAGATTGTAACGTGCCCGCCTCCCTCGCCGTTCGGATCTTTCGAGGAATCGCCGTTGTATTCGGCGTCGTGACCCTCACGTTCCTGCTCTTGCAGCTTGCGCCGGGTGATCCTGTGCTTCGCTTGCTCGGCGCCACCGCGACTCCGGAGCAGATCGAGGCCCAGAGGCATGCGCTTGGCTTCGATCGGCCGGTCTTACTCCAGTATGTCGAATGGTTGGGACGGGCCCTTCACGGCGACCTGGGCACAAGCATCGTCCTTGGCCGGCCGGCCCTCCAAGTGTTGGGTCAAGCCTGGCCCGCGACCGCTCTGTTGGTCAGCCTCTCGATTCTCCTCAGTTATCCGATCGGTATCCTGATCGGGGTTGTTCAGGGCACGACACGAAAGCCGCGGCTCGATACCGCGCTCTCGGTGCTGAGCGTCGCCCTCAACGCACTGCCGGGCTATTGGCTCGGGCTCATGTTGGTGATCGTGTGCACCTATTGGCTCCGGATGCTTCCCGCGTTTGGAGCCGCGGGACTGGACGCGGATTTTCTGTCGACCTGGGATGCCCTCCAGGATCGGCTGCGACACCTGATCCTTCCTCTCACTACGTTAACCCTTATCGGGGCCGGCGGTGTCGCCCGATTCATGCGTGGAACCATTCGGGACGTATCCGGTGCGCCGTTTGTCGTCTCCGCTCGCGCCAAAGGCCTCCCTCCCTCCCGCGTAATCGTGTACCACTTGCTTCGCAATGGCCTTGGTCCGGTCCTCACTCTCCTTGGCCTATCACTGCCCGCGCTCTTCTCGGGGGCGGTATTTGTGGAAGCCATTTTTGCCTGGCCCGGCGTCGGGCAAGTGCTCGTTCAGGCGGTCTTGGCCCGCGACTTCCCGGTTGTAATGGCGGCAA
Source organism: Gemmatimonadota bacterium (assembly GCA_025358055.1). GTDB lineage: Bacteria > Gemmatimonadota > Gemmatimonadetes > Gemmatimonadales > GWC2-71-9 > JANYKV01. The sequence goes on along the minus strand of JANYKV010000129.1, from coordinate 6,596 downwards.
CGACCGTAGGCGCCTTCCTGGTTGTGCTCGGCGGTATGCTGGCCGACCTCGGTGCCTGGTGGGCCGACCCCCGTTTGAGAACCCGCCATGCCGAGTCGTGAGCTCCGCCTAAGCGAAGGCGCCGGGATTCGCGGCGGTCTTGCGCTCCTCATGTTGATGGCGGCGGTGGCCGTGTTTGCACCGTACCTTTCAGGTGTTCCCGTCGCTCAACCGGATGTCGTGGGGACCCGTTTCCTGCCTCCGTTTGCCACCGATCTCCATCGTGTCTGGCATTTCCTGGGCACCGACCGCCTCGGCCGCGATGTCTGGACCCGGCTGGCGTTCGGGGCTCGAGTGTCGCTGTCGGTTGGACTCATTGCCGTCGCCGTCTCGACTGTTATTGGAGTATCGACGGGCGTCTTCGCGGGGGTCTTTGGAGGACGACCGGCGCATCTCCTCATGGGGTTCACTGACTTTGCTCTGGCGATTCCGCGGGTTGTCCTCTTGCTGCTCTTGGCGGCGCTCTGGCGACCGAGCGCGATTTTAGTGGTGTGCGTGTTGGGGCTCACCGGATGGATGTCGATCGCGAGGCTGGTCTACGGAGAGACCCGTGCTCTGATGGCACGACCTTTTGTGGAGGGGGCGATCGCTCTCGGGGCGGGGCGCCGACGGCTCATCGTCCGGCACATTCTCCCGAATCAGATACGCTCGGTACTCGCTGCCGCGACTCTCGGCGTCGGGCAAGCCATTACGCTCGAAGCCGGCTTGAGCTTTCTCGGTCTCGGTGTTCAGCCGCCCGCGGCGTCATGGGGCAATATGATCGCCTCGGGACGCGACACCGTCGTCAACGCACCGTGGGTCGGGGCGGCACCGGGCATCGCCCTGGTGCTGGTCGTCGTCGCGTGTACCCTGGTGGCGGAAGGGTTGGAAGAGCGATGAAGCCCATTGGTCCTATGCGAGGCGAGCCAGCGCGCGCCGCAGGTTGCCTCGGGCCAGAGCCTCAAAGCGCTCCTGAAACAGCGCCGTGCGGTAGATGGGATTACGCTCGAGAAACGCCTCAAGAATCTGCGCTCGACGGCGCCGGAAGATGAACGCAGGGACCCACGCGTATTCCTGCCGTACTTGAGTCTCATATTCATCGAATCGCGCCTCACTCGCCCCGAGAATCGCCAGATCGACGTCAACGATCAGTGCGCCGGCGTGGCTGGTGGGCGCTGTGTCGTGTTTCGTTGCCATGATCAGTGCATGGACTCGAGCCCGCAGTGGTTCGGTCGCTCCGGCACGCAGGAGAACCTGCTCAGCCCACTTCGCGCTCGCCTCCTCGTTGTCTTCGCGCCTGGGATCGTAGACAGCGTCGTGAAACCAGAGGGCGAACTCGATTTCTGCTGGTGCGCTGGCGAGATGGCGCGCGAAGTCAAAGTGCGCGAAACATTCGAGCAAATGCTGGGTCGTGTGGTACGCACGCCAAGGTTCGCGATACCGGGTGAGAAGAAGTTGAAGGAGTTCTGCATTCGGGCCTTCGAGACATAAGCCCCGCCACATTTCCCGCCATCGGGCTTCGAATTCCACTCTAGCGTTCCACCTTGATGGTCACCAGGCCTCGACTCTCCGCGGCAAAGCGGACGGTGCGCCCACTATCCGTCAATGCCAAAGGGGCGGGCGCGATTTCATCGGCGCAGAGCCGCCAGGCGAGCCTGATTGGGGGATTAAAGCGCCAACAGCCCTCGGCGGACTGGCCCCTGGTATTGTAGCAACGAAGGATCATCTGTCCGTCCCCATGCAGTGCCGGCGCGATCGTGGAGACGACGAGTCCCGGACCCTCCAACTCGGCCGTGGTGCCGACGGAGTTCCCCGCGAACATTTCCAAGCTTCCGTTACGTCTCCAAAAACCCTGAATCGGGAGAAACGCATCTTCCCAATAAGTGGGGATCGTATCCCCCGCGTTCAGGTCACGTTCCGTCACCCCAACGAGGGCGAGTTCCAAGGTTTCGGTGCCCGGGCACTGCGCGTCCGGTGTCATGGTACTCCAGGCGGCGTGTCCGGGGCGAGTGGGGAGGTTCCCCTTGGAGAGGTCGCCGACGGCCCGGAGCACCGTGAAGAGGAGTTCGCCTCGTCCGGTCCATTCGTACTCAAAGAATCCGGGAGCCAACAGAGCGAGTCCTCGACCGTGGGTTGCCGCGGCCACGAACCGGTGGGCCGGGGCGGTTGTCACCAGTGTTTCCATTGTTTCGTTCGTCGATCGCACTGGGACCCGCGACCGCCGAACGCTGCCGAACGGTGCTCCGGCATGCACCGACTCAGTTTCAACGCCGAGTGGGAGTCTGATGCGGAGCCGGTGATTCACATCCCGGTTGTCGATGTCGATTCGAAGCCGAACCAGCGGACTGTCCGCGGTGATCCATACGACAAGTCGGAGCCCGATTGGCCCACCGGACGGCCCGGCCATCGAGCCGGATGTGACCAAGGCTCCGACCAACGGACCGTCTGCGAGTGATTGAACCGGTCCCCATCGAGGATGACGCGTTGCGGCAGGCGAACGGGCCGGGCAAAAGGTGTACGTATCACCCAGGTCCGGCTCGCTCGTGAATTCGAGAATTCGGCTGTACGTCTGCCCCGATCGTCGATCGTGAATCGTCAATGTCCCATTGCGCTCGATGGCGACCCCAACCATCCGGTTGGCCAGATCTCGCGGCCCAACCCGAACCGGCGCTTCCACTGTGCAGGCGACCATTGGCACGGGGGTCAAGGAATCCAGGGCCAGTCCTGGCATGGATGGAGGCGCTAGTGCCATCCAAACCCGATCGACCTCGTCCAAATCGGGATAGTGCAACGGAGCGTCGAGGCGCTCCCAATCCTTGCGAATGGCCAGAACCTGAACCGGGAGGACCGCGTTGGTGGAATCCTTCAGGGCGTGCGGCTGATATCCTGGGCCGGTGCGCGGCGTTCGTCCGTTTGGTGGACCAACGAGAAAGTCGCGTCTAAAGTGGGTCATCGACACGATCGTAATGCCGCTTCGACGTCGCGCGGCCGGGTTCCAGAGCACGAGGCGGGGAGCGGTCTGGTCGGGACTTATCCGGGCGGCATTCGGGTCATGGCCGCTGAGCGTGTCGACGTTGTATCGAATCAACTCGCCGGCGATCGCGGCGACTCGAACAAAACGGCCCTCGAGCTCGCGAGCCACGTCATCGCTGCAGCATCCTCCGATCGCGTCATGAAAGTGGCCGGCGACCAATGTGCGTGTCGCCTGCTCCAGTAACGGCCGGTCATCTCGGCCTTTTGCCAACATACCAAGCGCTGAAAGCGGATAGGCAATTCGCTCGAGACCCAGCTCGAGTCTGCTGTTCCGCCGTTTCTGATGGGATCGGGTGCCTTGTATGCCTTGGAGGGTCCAGGTATAACCGTACGAGGATCGCAGTTCACCATCGATGGTCGCCACGGACGCGGATTCGGACGCCGCAGACTCCAGGAACTCTTCCAGTCGACTAATGCGAACCTCGTTGTCGGCCTCTAGTGCTTGCAGGCCTTCCTCCAGTTTCCCGATGTCCGGGTGTGGTGCGTGATGGTCGGCCCCGACGAACACTGCGACGTGTGAGGTTGCCGCGCGAGTGGTCAGTGTCTCGCGAATCCTGCCCCACACCTCGGCCAAACGCCTCGGCTCGACTGGCAGATCGACGCCGATCTCGTAGCCTTGGGGCGGGAGATGGTACATCAATACATCCCTCCCGTCGGGTGCGCGCCACCGGAAAATGTCGTGCGCACCACCCCATCCCCGCCAGATAACGCCGAAGTTCAGGTCGAATTCGCGAGCGACGATGGGGAGCGCTGCTGGGTGGCCGAACGCATCGGGGCTATACAAAACGTTGGAGCGAGCGCCAAGCTGTTCGGCATCCTTGGATCCCAGTGCCAAGTTGCGCAGGAGCGATTCACCGGACGGAATGAACTCATCCGGGAGTACGTACCAGGGGCCGGTTTGGAGTCGCTTGCCCGCCACGAGGTCCCGAACTCTCTGAGTCTGGTCGGGCCGAATGCGGAGGTAGTCTTCCAGCAGAATCGTTTGTCCGTCGAGCAGAAAAGTGCGGAAAGAACTGTCCCGGTGCAGTTGGTCAATCAGACCATCGAGCATCCCGACGAGCCGGGCTCCGAATGCGGCCTCCGGGAGGTACCACTCCCGATCCCAATGGGTGTGGGGAATCAGATGAAACGTGTAGCGGGGCATCGATTGAGAAGATGGACGGGCTCTAGCGAGGATGCAACGCTTTTGACATTCCCTTTCCCTTTTCCTCTCTCCGTCGCGGCTGAAGCCGCGGCTCGGCTGGGGTCGCTGAAGCGACCTTGGCTCCTTGTGCTGCACCGATCCATGCTCGTGGGACACTCCCGTGATTCCCTTGCCCCTCCCCTTTCCCTTTTCCCCTAACCCCTCCCCCCTCTCTGTTTCCGGATCTCTTCTCCCTATCCCCTGAGCCCCCACAGCACATGCCACACGACGCAGAACACTACCCTCAAAATCACCGGCGCAAGAAACCCCGCTCGGCGAAACACCGCCACCTGAGCCAAGTTCTCGAGATAATCCGACGCGAAGAGTGTCACCAGGATTGCCGGGTGACCTGGAAAGGATCCATCTCGTGTCATGGGTTCGATGGCTGCGGCTAGCACCCCAACGCTCCAGAACAGCCATGGAGGAGAGTCGCCTTTCAGAAATACGCGTGAGACGATCCACATCAAGACGGGAATCGGCACGAGGTAATAGATCACGTCGACGATGATCGCCCCGCCGGGATAAATCAGTGCGCTCGCCGGGAATGGTATGTGGATGCTACCGATGCCCATCTTGGCCGCGGCGATGCTGGTCCAATGCGTCGTGGCATCTACCAGGATTGCGAAAGCGCCGAGCCCCAGGCCGAGGACGATCGGGACGAGGTATCGCTCCCGGGTGGAGACGCGGTGGTCGAGGAGGCCTGGAAATCCAACCCGCCGGCTCAGCCAGGTGCACGCCAACCCGATGGCGGTGAGCCCAGCGATCCAGGGCCATGCGAACACCGCCGCTTGTGCGGGAGCTCGGAACGTGGCAGGGACGAGGTAGGTGATGATGATCTTGGCCGCAACCAGGTATCCCATGAGGCCGAGATACACTTTGGTATCAGAGCCCAGCCGATTGGGTTGCTCGCCAGGTGCTGCTATCTCGACCACGGCGCCTCCATATGAAGACGGAACCGATGGTGCGTTCGGACGAGACTCCACGCCTCGAAGTTTCAGCGCTCGGCCCCGGGCGTTAGATTCTCAGCCACTATTCTCATCTCTCTCTAGCGTCGAGTTTCTTTATGCGACCAAGGCAGGTTCATCTCGTGCTCGTCGCAGTTCTAGTCGCGATCACGCCAACGAGCATCGCCGGTCAAGCCATTGTTGGACGCTGGGACCTCACCATGCGATCGGACAAGGCCTCCTATCCCTCATGGTTCGAGGTCAACAAGACGGCTGCAGGCCTTACCGGACGGTTTCAGGGTCGGGTGGGTCATGCCACTCCGTTGGCCGCAATCGCCAACTCGGGCGCGACCTTCTCCTTTACCTGGCCGGATGACGAGCAACCGAACGCCAAGCCCACGCAATTCTCCGGCACCGTGGTCGGAAGCAACGTTTCCGGCACGATGACCACCCCAGCAGGGAAAGCGGTGCCCTATAGAGGGGTACGGGCGCCGGCAATGATGCGAAGGGCGCCGCCTCAATGGGGTGCTCCGATTGATCTCCTGAAAGGCGGACTAGACATTTGGATGGTGCGTGATGGCGCGAAGATGAGTTGGACTCTCGCCGATGCCGTGTTGACGAATCACGCACCGGGCGTCGACCTCATCACCAAATCCAAGTTCACCGACTTCAAACTTCATGCGGAAGTGAATGTTCCGGAGCACGGGAATAGCGGCATCTACTTGCGCGGCCGACACGAAGTTCAAGTGCTCGACTCCTACGGCAAACAACCGGGGAGCCGAGAGATGGGTGGAGTCTACGGCCAGGTGACCCCGACGAAGCTACCAGCGAAGAAGCCGGGCGAGTGGCAGACATTCGATATCACCTTGATCGGCCGGAAAGTCACGATTGTATTGAATGGCGAGACGATCGTCGACAACGTCGAGATCCCCGGCATAACAGGTGGCGCTCTCGACAGCGCCGAAGGGGCGGCGGGCCCGATCATGCTCCAGGGCGATCATACGTCGGTGAGCTATCGGAATGTGGTCATTACGCCGGGGAAAACGGGAAAGGGGAAGGGGGAATCGGGAAGGGACGGTATATAGATGACGTTACAGAGTACAGGGGGGGCGGATGAGGCGGACAGACGGTAGGGACGGACAGGGGCGGCGAGGAAAAGATGGCAGGGGAACGGACGCACGGACGCACAGTGGCATGGTTCAGACATGATTTGACTGCCCCGACCGTCCTGTCCGTCCCGTCCGTTGAGCGGGGGACAGGGGTGAGGTACTCGTGCCCGGTGGCGCACGGATCAGGGGTGAGTATAGATCGGGAGCGCCGGCGTGACCTCCCACCGGCCCCGAGTAAAATCAGGAATGTTGACCGGTCGGCTCCGGTTCGCCACCGACAGCTCCGTGAGCGGTGAAATGGCGCTCCAC
>JANYKV010000017.1 GCA_025358055.1 Gemmatimonadota bacterium | reverse complement strand
ACTCACGGACTCACGGACTCACGGACTCACGGACTCACGGACTCACGGACTCACGGACTCACGGACTCACGGACTCACGGACTCACGGACTCACGGACTCACGGACTCACGGTCGACGGCCAAGGCAACGCTTTGTCAACTAGGTTCAGCTTGTCCGCTTCGCCCGCCGGTTAGTTGCCCGTCTCGCCCGTCCGTAGTCCGTGGGTCCGTGCGTCTCTCCGCGTGTCCGTCCCGTCCGTCTTATCCTTCTCGCCCGCTTTCGCCTCATTCCACAACACATCAAGCACCTCCAATCCTGCCGAACACACCTCGATCCCCTGGGCGGCCGCCGCCTGTTCGATGGCCCGGAATCGTTCCGTGAAGCGGCGGTTGGTACCATCCAACGCCGCCCCGGGGTAGACACTCGCTTTCCGCGCCAAATTCACGACCGCGAAGAGCAGGTCGCCGATCTCCGCTGAAAGTCGAGCACGTCGATCGCTGTCGGTCGAGGCGAGTTCCACTTCGACCTCCCCCAGTTCTTCCCGAACCTTTTCGAGCGGTCCCGCCAAGTCAGGCCAATCGAAACCGACGGACGCCGCTCGTTCCTGGAGCCGGTAAGCCATGAGGAGGTCCGGTAGCGAGGGCGGCAGGCCATCAAGGGCCCCGCGGACATGCTTCCGGTCGCCGAGTTGATTGCTCCGCTCCTTGCGTTTCAGCGCTTCCCATCCAGTTTTTGGACCCAGCCCAAAGAGGTGCGGATGGCGCCGCTTCATCTTTTCTTCCAAGTCCGTGGCTACGTCATCGGGAGTGAATTCTCCAAGCTCACGGGCCAGCACGAGCTGCCACGCGAGATGCAAGAGCAGGTCGCTCACTTCGTGGCGGATGGCGGCCGCATCGCCGGTGGCGATCGACTGATCAAGCTCGTGGACCTCTTCGAGGAGATAGGGCCTAAGTGTGTCGCGGGTTTGGACCCGATCCCACGGACAGCGACGTCGCAGATCTTCCACCATGGCCATCGCACGCGCAAGCGCTGATGTTTCTTGCATTTACCCTCCTGGCCGCGTATTCTACGCGCCGCCGTGGACAAGTCAATTCCTGCCGACATGATGCGCGCGTGGGTCGAGGTCGACCTCGATGCCCTGGTGCGGAACGCGCGGTCCTACGTCTCCCGCGCGAGTCGCCCCCTTCTCCCCATGGTCAAAGCCAATGCGTACGGGTTGGGTGCGGTTCCTGTCGCGCGGGCCTTGGAGGCTGTGGAGCCTTGGGGCTATGGTGTGGCGACAACCGAAGAGGGGGGTGCACTTCGCCGCGGCGGCATCACCCGTCCGATCGTGGCATTTTCGCCCCTCCTCCCCGATGATGTGAACCGGGTGGTGGGGAGCGGAATCCGACCGGTCATCGGCGATCTCGGTACGTTGAGGGCGTGGCTTGCCCTCGGCCCTCTCCCGTTTCATTTGGAGATCGACACCGGGATGTCGCGTGCCGGCCTCCGGTGGGATGATGGGGAGCTGGGTGCCGCAGCTGGACTTCTCGCCGACGCGGAAGGGTGGGAAGGTGTCTTCACGCACTTCCACTCGGCGGACCTGTCCCCCGGTTCGATGCGACAGCAGGGCGATCGTTTCAAGCTCGCATTGGATCGCCTGGGTCGGCGCCCCGCACTCGTGCATTATGCCAACAGCGCCGCCGCTCGCTGGGTCGGCCCGGTGGCGGCGGATCTGGCCCGGCCGGGGATCTACCTGTACGGAGGAAATGCCGGCGCGGAAATCCCCGAGTCCGTTGTGGCGGTTCGCGCGCGGGTCGTGGGTCTGCGTCGAATTCGCGCGGGTGACACCGTGAGTTACGCTGCGTCGTGTCGAGCGACCCGGGACACCAACATCGCCACGGTGGCCATCGGGTACGCCGACGGAGTGCCCCGCTCCCTTGGCAACGTGGGCTCGTTCGAACTTGATGGTCGCCTGCGACCCATTGCCGGGAGAGTCACCATGGACATGACGATGCTGGATCTCGGCGACGATCCGAGCCAGCTCGGATCGGTTGCCACCTACTTTGGTGCGGCGCCGACCTTGGAATCGCAAGCCGTGGCCGCCGGAACCATCTCCTATGAATTGTTGACCTCGCTCGGCGACCGATTGCCTCGTGTCTACTAGGAGTGGACGATGAATCCGCACTTTGCTTCACTGGTCCTTGGATTGGCTCACCAAGCGGACGCCGCACTGCAGGGACAGCTTCCCCCCGGTGCCGAGGCTGCCGGGGCCAAGGACCCTCGCCAAATCGCGCAGGCGCTGATCGATACCCTCGTCGTGCTCGAGGAAAAAACTGTAGGGAATCTGGAGGCAGAGGAGAAGCGCCTCCTGACCGAGGCGCTCAACGGACTCCGCTTTCGCTTTGTCACGACGGCGCCCAGCCGTCGTAAAGGGAGCCCCAGACGCTGGATCCCAGGTTTGAGAGGCGCGTGCAAGCGGAGGACCTGATTATCTTTACCGACCGGACATGGGCGCCGACGGCGACGCGACGGTGGTGGAGCGTTGGGAGTCCTTCTGGATGCTGTTGTAACGTTCCTTCCAGGGTTGGTTTCGTGAGGTACTGGTGCATGATTCGTTAGTCGATGCCGCACGAGGAGTTCGGGCCCGGGCGCATGCGCCCTACAGCGGCTTCCAGGTCGGTGCCGCACTCGAGAGTGAGGACGGGGAAGTGTATCTAGGGTGTAATGTGGAAAACGCGTCTTACGGGCTGACAGTGTGCGCCGAGCGTTCCGCGATCTCCGCAGCGGTTGCGGCGGGCAAGAAGCGATTCCGCCGCATCGTCATCGCTACCGAGGCGGAGCAGCCGACGCCTCCGTGTGGCGCTTGTCGGCAGGTTTTGGCCGAATTCGGGCCCGACTTGGTGGTCGACTCGGTCACTCCAACGATGGTTGCCCATTGGACTCTGCGCGAACTCCTGCCGTCGGCATTTGCTCACCGGCCGTTCGCGTGAAGCGCCCACCGATGGGCTTCAAATCGCTCCTCGCGGCCCTAGGGCTGGTGGCGGTGGCCGCCTGCCAGGAGAAGCTCACCACACCGTCCAAGTGCCCGGAACTGTGTCCCATCGGGGCGCCGTCCATCGGCGATACGACGTTCGACGCCATCGTAGGGGGCGACAGCAGCTTCGTTGGGTTCGTAGGACACGGCGCTTCGGCCTCGGGGATCATCACCACTGGGCTCTCCGTGGGGGAGTCCCGGACCATCCTTCGGTTCCCGCGTCGATCCGACTCGATCACAGTTGTCGGGAATGATACGCTGAAGCCCTACACCATCGACTCTTTGGTAGTGCAATTCAATTTGGAGAAACGTGATTCCTTGGTGAAGGGCCTGGTCGTTCTGCTCCATCGCATCCGGGTTCCGATTGACACGCTCACGACATTTGATCAGGTCGAACCCCAGCTAAATCCGGCCACATTGATCGATAGCGTCATTGTACCTGATTCTGCGCACGGCGGGCTACAGCGCATCCTTCTAACCGGCGACAAAATCAAACTCATGGCCGTGCCTCCTGGTGACAGCGGGCGGTTGGCCGTGGCCTTTCGGATCCGGGCCACGCGCCCGACCGGGATCCGAGTGACCCTCGTGGGCACCACTGGGGTAGGCGGTACCACCACGGTGTACAACACCTACGCGCGCGTTCAGGTCGCCGACACCTCAAAGCAGAGGCAATTGTTGACGCTTTACCCTGACGTGGCCGCTTTTGTTACCAGCCAGCAGCCGACCACCAATCGAGATGTGATCGAACTCGGCGGCGTACCATCCTCTCGTGGGTTTATTCGGTTCGCGATTCCCAAGCGGATCACGGACACCGTCAATATCGTTCGGGCGACGTTGGAGCTGACGCCGGCTCGCACGTACTATGGAGTGCCGCGTGATTCGTCCACTCTTGCGGTGCGGGTGACGCTGTTTGATTTCGGGGCGAAGTCGTCGGCCAATGCTACGATTAGTATCGGGCACCAGATGCCGGACAGCACATCCAGCATCGTCTCAATTGATGTGCTCAGGCTGGTAGGATTGTGGAAAGGGCAGGCGAAGGGTTTGCCCACCGGGTTCATCCTAGCGATGTCGCCCGAGACCGGGACGCTCGGAATCCCAGCGTTCAAGTCGAGCCGGTTAGGTACTGACGGGCCGCGCCTACGGATCACCTATTCGTTGCCTAGCGGGAAAGAGACTCCATAACGTGCGGTACACTTCTCTCTGCCTGGGCCTCTTGTTGTTGCCGGCCGGCGCTACGGCCCAATCGTCCGAATTTGGCATCCGTGGCCTCGGTCTGCCCGGTCGAGGATATTCCACTCGCTCCATGGGCATGGGCGGCGGTTTTGCCATGTTCGATCCCCTGTCGAGCCAGAATCCAGCGTCGCTCTCCGGGTTAGCGGATCTCACGGCCCTCCTCACCACTGCCCAGAACTGGCGGACGTCCGAGAATCCGTTCGGCTCGGGCACCGCCCGGGACAACCGCTTTCCCCAGATTTATGTCGGTGGTCCGGTGGGCGATGCACCGTTCGTGGTCGCATTCAGTCTCTCGACCTACACGGACCGCAACTTCAGCGTGTCCTCCCACGACTCGATTCCTCTACGCGGGGCGATCGTCGGAGTCTTCGATACGCTCATCTCTCTCGGTGGCCTCAGCGATCTGCGGCTCGCGGGAACTTGGCGGCCCAGTACCAAATCAGCGTTCGGGTTTGGTTTCCATATCATCACCGGATCGGAACGGGTGACCGCCCGGCGGACCTTCAGCGACTCCGCCTTCTTTCCGGCGATTGAAGCGACCCGGATTTCATACAATGCGCTGGGTGTCAGCATCGGTGTCATTCAGAAGGTGGGGACAGCCCTGACGCTTGCTGCCTCTGCGCGCGTCGATGGGAGACTTCGCATCGAGGCCGACAGTACGCCAACCTCCCGTACCTCGTTGCCGACAACCCTTGCGGCGGGTCTCCGGTGGCAGTTCAGCCCGACTTCGCTTTTTGCGGGCCATGTGATCCACAAGAACTGGTCCACCGCGAACGCGGATCTCAGGGCACAGGGTGGGATCGGGTCCATCGACACATACGAGGTGGCGGGCGGGTTCGAATTTCTTCGCGATCCTCGGCGGCCCTACAATCGTCCGCTCCGCTTTGGAGCCCGATATGGAAAACTGCCATTCCCGCTCGTATCGGGGCAGCAGGGAAAGGAATTCGGCCTCTCGGTCGGGACTGGCCTTGGCTTCACCGCCGATCGCGGCATTGTGGATCTGGCGCTCGAACGAGTCTGGCGATCCGAAGGATCTCAGTATTCCGAACACGCCTTCATCTTGACGTTGGGAATCCAGATCCGCCCGTGAAACGCGTCTACATCGAGACCTACGGTTGCCAGATGAATGTGGCCGACACCGAGTTGATGTTCGGCGTGTTGGACCGGGCGGGATACGCCAAGACTGACACCCCGGAGGAGGCCGACGTCATTCTCGTCAATACGTGTGCCGTTCGCGACAATGCCGAACAGCGCGTTGTGGGTCGAGTCGGCGAGCTCA
>JANYKV010000005.1 GCA_025358055.1 Gemmatimonadota bacterium | reverse complement strand
CGCCATTGGCGTTCTCGGTGGAAGAAATCGCCGCCACCAACCCGTCCGCCCTCCCCACCGGGCTCGTGAGGTCCACGCCGTATCTCACGCACCCCGTGTTCCATCGATATCGGTCGGAAACCGAAATGCTCCGCTATATCCGGCGACTCGAGGCGAAAGACCTCTCTCTCACCGCCGCGATGATTCCCCTCGGCTCGTGCACCATGAAACTCAACGCCACGTCCGAGATGTATCCGGTGAGCTGGCCCGAGTTCGGCGGGTTACACCCGTTCGCCCCGGTCGACCAAGCCGAGGGTTACCATGTCATGTTCCACGAGCTGGAAGCGTGGCTCGCCGAAATCACCGGATTCAGCGCGGTCTCCCTCCAGCCGAATGCGGGCTCCCAGGGCGAATATGCCGGACTGCTCACGATTCAGGCCTATCACCGCTCCCGCGGCGATGGCCACCGGAACGTGTGTCTCATCCCGCAGTCGGCCCATGGCACCAATCCCGCCAGCGCCGTGATGGCCGGTCTCGAAGTGGTCGTCGTCAAAACCGACCCGCACGGAAACATCGACATCTCCGACTTGCGGGCCCGTGCCGAGGAGCACCAGGCGAAGCTCTCGTCGCTCATGGTCACGTATCCGTCAACCCACGGCGTGTTCGAAGGCGGCATCAAGGAGATTTGCACCATCATCCACCAGCAGGGTGGACAGGTCTACATGGACGGAGCGAATCTGAACGCACAGGTCGGCCTGTGCCGCCCTGGTGACATCGGGGCCGATGTCTGCCACCTCAATCTTCACAAAACATTCTGCATTCCGCACGGCGGCGGCGGCCCCGGCATGGGGCCCATCGGGGTCGCGGCACACCTGACCGCCTTCCTGCCCGGGCACCCCATGGTTACCGGCACCGGTCAGGAAAGCGGCACCATTTCGGCGGCACCGTGGGGGAGCGCTTCGATTCTCCCGATTTCCTGGGCCTACATCGCCATGATGGGTCCCGTTGGGCTCACCGAAGCGACCAAAGTTGCGATTCTCAACGCCAACTATATCGCGCGGCGACTCCGCGATCACTACTCATTGCTCTACAGCGGCAACCACGGACTCATTGCGCACGAATGCATCATCGACTTCCGACCCTTCAAACAAAGTGCGGGCGTCGAGGTCGAGGATGTGGCCAAACGGATCATCGATTACAGTTTTCATCCTCCGACCGTTTCGTTCCCGGTGGCCGGAACGCTGATGATCGAACCCACTGAAAGCGAGTCCAAGGAAGAACTGGATCGCTTCTGCGACGCCCTCATCGCCATCCGGGACGAGATTCGAGAAGTCGAAGACGGCAAGGCCGAGCGGGGGAACAACGTGCTTTCTCATTCTCCCCACACCCTCCCGCTCGTCGCAGCCGATCAATGGAACCGGCCATATTCTCGTGAGCGAGCGGGTTTTCCGTCCCCGGCCACTCGGATCCACAAAGTTTGGCCGACCACCAGCCGGATCGACGGCGCATACGGCGATCGGAACCTGGTATGCGTCTGTCCGCCGATCGAGAACTATCAAGGCTGATACCACGCGGCCCCTGACGTGAGCGACGGGCAATGAAGCGGTTCTTCTGGATCGATTCGACCGCCCGGCCCGGTGCGGAGAACATGGCGATCGACTGTGCCCTTCTCGATGCGACCATCGAGGAGGGCGCATTCCATTTCCGAATCTATCGATGGGAACCGCACTGTCTCTCCTTCGGTCGACACGAACCGGCGCTGCGCCGCTATGATCGAGAACGCATCGCCGCGCTGGGCGTGGATACGGTTCGCCGTCCAACCGGCGGGCGCGCGGTATGGCACGCAACCGAACTGACCTATGCCGTCGCAGCGCCGGGTTCCGCACTCGGCAATTTGCGAACGGCTTATCGTGGCATCCACGAGGTCCTCGCCCGCGCGTTGCGTGCCCTTGGGGTGGAGGCGACCCTCGCGTCAGATGGGGCCCTTGTGCCCCGGCCGGATAGTGGGCCTTGCTTTGCGACCGCCGTGGGCGGCGAGATCGTCGTGCCATCCGGCAAGTTGCTTGGGAGCGCTCAACTCAGACAGGGTGGCGCCTTTCTTCAGCATGGATCGCTGCTGCTGGAAGGCAACCAAGAGATGATTAGAACGGTGTCCCGAAGGCCGGGAGGCAGAACGTCCGAAACGGCGCTCGACGTGACACTCGGCCGCCGGGTGAGCTTCGATGAGGCCGCCACGGCAATCAAGGCGGAGGTGCTCAACTGGGGCGGTCCTTGGTTTCCTCCGGATACGGCAAGTCTATTGGACCGAGCCCAGCCCCATCGGGCGCGATTCGGCTCGTCCGAGTGGACCTGGGAGAGATAGGGCAACACCTCCAGCGCCTGCCACATTCCCTGCACGGCCGTTGTATCTTTCTTCAGCCCAAAAATGCCACATGGAGATCTCCTGAGACACCGCGCCAGCTGGCTCTTCGCCATGCTCGTCTTCGGCACGAGTGCCTATCTCCACGCCCAGCGCCCGCCGTCGCGCGGGACGATCGTCATCGTCGTTCCCGGTGAAGCGCGTCTCCCCATTCCCACCCTCGCCCGAGTTCGCGCCGAGCAGGATCTGTCCGACCTCATGTTCCTTCGATTAGCGCGATTGGGCCCCACCTTCACCACGGCGGGCGACCAGGGATTCCTACCCGAACTCGCACGGTCTTGGTCCCGGCGCGACTCGTTGACCTTGGTCTTCGAACTGGATCCGCGCGCCGAGTGGCAGGACAGCACGCCGGTGACGTCGCACGACGTGGTGTTCACCCTGACCCGGGCGCGAGATCCAGTGCTCGATCCGGCGCACGCACTCTTGCTGCAATACGTTGACCGCGTAACCGCGGAAGGTGACCACCGGGTCGTAGTTCATTTCAGCCGAGCATACGCCGAGCAGTTTTACGACGCGACGTATCATGTGCAGCCGCTTCCGGCCCACATCGTCTCGAGGATTCCCAGAGATAGCCTGGCAACATCCAATTTCGTAAAGCAGCCCATCGGGAGCGGCCCCTACCGTTGGGTTCGTCGCGAACCAGGGCGCTCCATAGAGTTGGCCGCCAACCCCCGATTCTTTCTTGGCCGGCCGCACATTGGGCGGATCCTGATCCTGATCGCCCGCGACCCCGAAGCGCAGCTCAACCTGGCCCTCGAGGGGACGGTCGACGCCATCGAGAGCGTTTCTCCCTACGGCAATATCCCCCGAATCGCCGAACGACCTGAGTTCAAAATCCATCCCGTCCGGACCTTTGCGGTCGGCTACCTCCTGTTCAACCAGCACGCCTACGGTGACACAACCAAGCCCCATCCAATCCTGTCCGATGTTCGCGTGCGCCGTGCCATCCTGGCGGCGTTGGATCGAACCGCGATCGTCAAATCTGCCCTCGGCGCATATGGCGAGGTCGCCGAGGGACCGATTCCGCGGATGTCCTGGATCCGTGACTCCACCGCGAAACCAACGCCGCCCAATGCGTCCGCCGCAAAGGCGCTGCTCACAGCAGTCGGCTGGACCGACCATGACGGGGATGGCGTGCTGGATCGGGACGGAGTACCGCTGACCCTCCGACTCATCCTTCCGTCGGTGAGCCCATACCGAGTTGCGATTGGGTTGCTGATCCAAGAGCAGTTGCGACCCATCGGCATCAAAGTCGACCTGATCCAACTCGACGGGCCCGTGTGGGCCGATCGACGCGGCCGCCGTGAGTTCGACATGGACCTGTCTCAGGGTAACCTCGACCCGACGCCGAGCGGTCTCGTGCAAAGCTGGACCTGCGCCGGCCAGACCGGATCGAACGTCGGCGGATTCTGCGACTCGCGAGTCGACTCTCTGGTTGCTAAAGCGCGCTTCGCCCGGGCCGACCCGCTTCCCCTGTGGCGCCAAGTCATCCGAACCATCAACGACGATGTCCCGGCAGTCTTCCTCTATACGCTGACCAATGCGATGGCTCTCCACCGCCGCTACACCAACGTGAGCATCCGGCCGGAATCCTGGTGGGGCAACCTCTGGCAATGGTCCATTGACCCCGCCCAAGCCATCGCGCGTGATCGCGCGTTGACCCCGTGACGTGATCGGCTGGCTCATTCGTCGCGGCTTGCAAGCCGTGCTGACCTTTGCCGCAGCGATCGTGATTCTCTTCTTTTTGATGCGAGTCACGCCCGGCGATCCCCTCATGCGGATGACGGAAGACCGCCAGATCTCCGTGGCAGAAATGGCCCGGCTCAAACATCGTTTCGGCCTCGATCAACCTCTCGCACTCCAGTTCATCACGTTCACCTCCGCCGCAATCCGCGGCGATCTGGGTGTCTCGATCTATCGCTATCCCGACCGAGTCCTGGACTTGATCGTGGCTCGCCTCCCGGCCTCGCTCTTGTTAGGCGGTACGGTGCTGCTCCTGAATTTCACGATCGGCGTTTGGCTTGGGGTACTCCAGGCGGCACGCCGGGGACAATTCATTGATCGCTGGCTCACCCGGCTATCACTGAGCGGCTATGCGATGCCGTCGTTCTGGTTGGCGCTGGTGCTCGTCTACTTCTTGAGCACTCGTTGGCGGCTACTTCCGTCCGCCCAGATGACCGACCCCCTGCTCGACCCCAGCGCGCCTTTCGCGGTGCGAACGTTCGATCTCCTGCGTCACCTGCTCATGCCCGCGTTCACCCTCGCGATCGTCACCATCGCGGCCACCATGCAGTATCAGCGGACCGCCATGTTGGAAGTCCTCCGATTGGACTTCGTTCTCGCCGCCCGCGCTCGGGGACTGACCGAGTCGCAGGTGCGGTGGCGGCACGCCTGGCGCAATGCCCTCTTTCCCGTGCTCACTCTGTTCGGTCTGTGGCTGCCCATCTTGGTGAGTGGCTCGGTGTTCGTGGAGCGGATTTTCAACTGGCCTGGCCTCGGTTCCCTGGCATGGGAAGCAATTAACGGCCGCGACTACCCGTTGCTGCTCGGCACCTCGATGATCGTGACCCTGCTCGTCATCCTGGGCGGGGTGTGTACGGATCTAGGCTACTGGTTGCTCGATCCGCGGGTCCGCCGCCCATGAGGGGATCCCTCAAGCGCGTCTTTGCGACCGCCTGGCACACCCCGTCGGGGCAGGTCGGAGCGGTGACCCTCCTCCTCATTGCCCTCGTCGCGGTGACGATCACGCCGTTTCTCCCGGATCCTCGGATCATGCCGGACTTGAGCGGAGGAGCCGCCCCCCCCAGTTTCGCGCATCCCTTTGGCACCGATGCGTTCAGCCGCGACATTCTTTCTCGCGTGGTCCACGGAGCCCGCGTGTCCTTGTCCATTGCCGCGCTCGCCGTGGCCCTGTCAATCAGTCTCGGTGCCGCGGTCGGAACGACCGCGGGGTATTTTGGAGGCTGGGTCGACGCGGTGCTCATGCGCTCCGTGGACGCGGCGATGGCCATCCCGCGTCTATTTATCCTGCTTCTGCTCGTGCTGGTTTGGGAGAGAATTCCACCCGCGGCGCTCGTAGCCGTCATCGGTGCGACGGGGTGGTTCGCGACGAGCCGGCTGGTTCGGGGAGAGGTCTTGCGACTCCGAGAACTGGACTACATCCGCGCGGCGAAAGCACTGGGAGCGGGGTCTCCAGGGATTATCTTTCGCCACGTGCTTCCCAACACACTCGGCCCGCTCATCGTTGCTGCCACCCTTGGCGTCGGAGAAGTCATTCTCCTAGAAGCCGGCCTCTCCTTCTTGGGCCTGGGGATTGCGCCCCCGACGCCGACCTGGGGCGGCATGGTTCACGACTCCGAGTCCTTGATGGCCACCGCGCCATGGACCGGGCTGTTCCCGGGTGCCGCAATCGTCATCACCGTTCTGGCGGTGAATCTCTGGGGCGAAGCAATGCGCGCGGCCGTGGACCCACGGACCGCATGAGTTCCCCATCGACCCCGCTACTCGAGGTGCGGGACCTCCGGATCGGGTTCCCGAACCCACGCGGCGGTGAGGTCTTCCCCGTGGACGGCGTGAGTTTCCGCTTAGATCGCGGCGAGACACTGGCCCTCGTCGGAGAATCGGGCTGCGGAAAGAGCTTGACGAGCCTGGCATTGCTCCAACTACTCCCGCCGCCGGGGCGGGTCCTGTCGGGAAGCTCCATCAAGCTTGAGGAGACGGAGATTCTGTCCCTTCGCGGTGAAGCCCTCCGCGCGATTCGCGGCCGCCGGATCGCGATGATCTTCCAAGATCCGATGACCAGTCTGAACCCAGTCTTGACCGTCGGCAGCCAAGTGGTCGAGGCATTGACGGCGCACCGACGTTGGTCCCGGGCCGACGCGAAGGCACGAACGATAGCGCTGTTCGAGGAAGTCGGTATTCCCGATCCGGCCCAACGGTTCGCCGCGTACCCGCATCACCTCAGCGGCGGCCTTCGTCAACGCATCATGATCGCCATGGCACTCGCCGGCGAGCCGGACATCCTCATCGCCGATGAGCCCACGACCGCCCTCGACGTCACGGTCCAAGCCCAAATTCTCGAACTGCTCGACCGCCTCCGTGCCGCCCGGGGCATGGCCGTGCTGCTCATCACGCACGATCTCGGATTGGTCGCGGGGCGCGCCGACCGCGTGGCGGTCATGTACGCAGGGCAAATCGTCGAAGAGGCCGGAACAACGGATCTATTCGAACGACCGTCCCATCCGTACACCCGGGGGCTCTTTCGTTCGATCCCTCGGCTCCATGAGAGCGTGCTGCGACTGTCGCCGATTCCCGGTACGGTGCCCCTTCCAAGCGCCTGGCCCAGCGGATGCCGGTTTCATCCCCGCTGCGCCGAAGTGTTGGCGCGTTGTTCCACCGAGGCGCCACTCAACACCGAGCTCGAGACGACGGGACCGGCACGAAGGACGCGGTGCTGGCTCGCGAGCCCTCTCCCCCCGCGCGCATGACGCCGCTCCTGGAGGTCACCGACCTGGTGAAGCACTACCTGAGCCGCGGACTCTTCCGAGCCGGGCTGCCTACCCGGGCCGTGGATGGGGTTTCGTTTGAAGTCGGGCGGGGGGAGACCTTGGGACTTGTGGGAGAGTCCGGCTCGGGAAAATCCACCATCGGCCGCACCATTCTTCGACTCGATGAGCCGACCGGTGGCCGCGCCGTGTTCGATGGAGTGAATGTCTTCGAGACGGACCGAGAGACTCTACGCGCGATGCGGCGCAAGATGCAGATCATTTTCCAGGACCCGTTCAGCTCGCTCAACCCTCGGATGGCCATCGGGTCGGCAGTCGCGGAGGGTATGGAAATTCACCGGCTAGCGCCCAAGGCTGAAATTCCGGAGCGGGTTGCCGGCCTGCTTCGTGAGGTCGGGCTCGACCCATCACTCGCGACTCGTTATCCGCATGAATTTTCCGGGGGCCAGCGGCAGCGGGTCGGAATTGCACGGGCACTCGCGGTCTCGCCCACCTTCATTGTGTGTGACGAGCCGGTCTCCGCCTTAGATGTCTCCGTGCAGGCCCAGGTCATCAACCTCCTGCGCGACCTCCAGGAACATCGCGGGCTCTCCTATCTCTTCATCGCCCACGACCTCGCCGTCGTTCGGCAGATCTCCCACCGAATCGCCGTGCTGTACCTCGGGCGAATCGTCGAGCTCGGCACCACCGACCAAATCATCGAGTCACCCCAACATCCATATACCCAGGCACTGCTCTCCGCCGTACCGGAGCCAGATCCGAGACGTCAACGCACCCGCATCGTCCTCCGGGGCGACCCTCCGAGTCCGAGCGCGCCACCACCAGGATGTGCATTTGCGGGGAGGTGCTTCCATTCATCAAAGAACGCCCGCTGTACCTCGGAACGACCGGAACAGCGAACCGTGGCCGGGCGGCAGGTCGCCTGCCATCATGCGGGGTAACCCTTAGCTCTTGGCCCGAAACCGTTCCAAATCGGGAGCCACCATCGATTGATAGCAGGACGGGCAAATCGTGTGCGATACCGAGGTTTCCATCCGCTTCGCCAGATAGGTTTCGAGCCCTTCCCACTGATCGTCCAGCTCCCGAATCCGTTTACAGTACACACAGATCGGCAACAAACCGCTCAGCTGCACCACCTCACGCTGCAGATTGAGAATCCGTTCCGCAACCCGGAGCCGAGCGACCAATTCATCTTGATCGATCGGCTTGTTCAGGAAGTCGTCCGCCCCGGCCTCCATTCCATCCAAAAAACTTCGCTTGCCGCTGAGTATGGTGAGCAGAACAAAATAAGTGTACCTGGCGGTCTGATACCCACGCACCCGGCGGCAGAATTCCAGTCCGTCGACGTTCGGCATGAGCCAGTCGGAGATAATGAGGGGATACTCCGCGGATTGAAATCGCTCCCACCCTTCTTGACCATCGGCAGCAGTGTCGACCTCATACCCCATGTGTCCCAGGATCTGTTTGAGCAGACGGAGGGATGCCTCGTCGTCATCGACCAGCAGAACTCGCAAGTTAGCCTACCCAATTGAGGGGATCCGGAAAGTCGCTCAAAGCTATCCGGGCAGGGACGGGATACAAGGCATGCGCCCTGCCCCCGGCAATTGCGGGAATGCCGGAGCCGTGTATCATCCGAACCACCCTAACCAGGATCTACCGTGGCACTCGACCTCTGGCAAATCGATGCGTTCACTGATCGGCCGTATCGGGGCAATCCAGCGGCCGTGTGCCTCCTGCACGAACGGAAATCCGACGAATGGATGCAGAATGTCGCCGCCGAAATGAACCTTGCCGAAACGGCCTTCTTGCTCCGCACCGAGGAAGGCTTTGGCCTCCGGTGGTTTACGCCGGCCATAGAAGTGGATCTGTGCGGCCACGCGACTTTGGCGAGCGCGCATTTCCTCTGGGAAGAAGGTCACCTCAAGCCGCGGGCGACCGCCCGGTTCGAGACGCGGAGCGGACTCCTGACCGCCCATAGAAAGGACGGCTGGATTACCCTCGATTTTCCCGCGACCCCTGCGACGACGGAGGCACCGCCCCCGGGACTAGTCGAGGCCCTCGGAAAGACGCCGACTTGGTTCGCCAAGAGCCGATTCGACTACCTCGCAGTGTACGACGACGAAGCGACGATACGCGCACTGACCCCAGATCTTGCCTTACTGAGCCGTTTCCCCGTTCGCGGAGTGATCGTCACCGGTCCCGGCTCTACCGCCGAGAACGATTTCGTTTCGCGATTCTTCGCCCCAGCTGCCGGAGTGCCGGAAGACCCGGTCACCGGATCGGCACACTGTACCCTCGGACCCTATTGGGGCGACCGCACCGGCAAACAGGACCTCGTCGGCTATCAAGCCTCCAAGCGGGGGGGCACCGTGAAGGTTGGACTCCGCGGCGACCGCTGCCTCTTGGCGGGACAGGCGGTAACCGTGAGATC
>JANYKV010000023.1 GCA_025358055.1 Gemmatimonadota bacterium | reverse complement strand
GGTACACCGTTGCCATACCCCCGTGACCAATCTCCCGCTCAATCGCGTAGCGGCCTCGGAGTGCGGATCGAATTTGGTTCAGGACGTCAGGCAAGTGGGTCTCCGCTTTCGCGGTGGGGAACACAACCTGAAGCCGTGGCGGGGCAGGCCACGCCAGCATTCAAGCTACGTCGGCTAAGAGCGGTCCACAATCAGTTCCTGGGTCAACGTCGCAGAAGTGGCCTGGCTTCGGGGTGTGAGGCCCAGCCGGTCTTTCGACGAGCGGCATTGATTTGCAACCTCTCGCACGATTTTGATTGCCGCCACGTACGGGGCCGCCGTACCGTTTCCGCATCGCCTCGGCCCTAGGAGACTACCTGAAGCCGATCTCGGACGCTCACATCGTCGCTCCCGGCGAAGTGATTCTCGCACCGAAGAACCGTCTGGAGCCGGACATCTTGGTCTTTCGGACCGCGTCGCGCGCGGAACCGTGGGCGGCGTTCGAGAAGTGGCTTGCGGTCGAGGTCGCAAGCCCGTCGACCCGGATCTATGACCGCGAGTTCAAGGGACCGGCCTACCTGGCGTTGGGGGTTCAGGAGTTCTGGCGGGTCGAGCCCGACGAGCGAACGGTCACCACCTCCCGGCAGGGAGCGGTCGAGACGGTTTGGCGGGATCGGCCGACCGGGCAGCCGGAGATAAGCCGCCCCCCGCTCGTCCTGGACTTGGTCGACGTATTTCGCGGGGTGCCTTAGGACCGGTGCTGTGTCTGGGTGCGTCGCGAAATCCGATCGAGAAAATCACAGCGTCTTTTTCCACCGGTCCCAGTCCACCTTGAGTTCCGCCATAAGCGCAACGAAACGTGGGTCCTGCCGCAGACTGTTGAGGTTTGGGTCTGAGGCCAGAAGCGGATAGCAGGGGAGCCCATCTTCGATCGTCCGTCGCAGCCACTCGACAGCGAGACCGGGCTGGTGGAGCAGCGCGTAGGCCGAGGCTATGCTGTATGCGGTGTGGTGGAAGTGCCCGAAGCCTTTTTCGAGCTGTGCCCGCTTGATGTCGTTTTCGGCCCCTAGCCTATCGCCGGCCTTCGCGCGGAGGAGCGCTCGCACACCGGTGACCACTCCCCCTGGGTCCTTCGGCACCGTCTTGAGGTATTGCTCGATGACGGTGGATGCTTCCTCGCTTCGTCCGGCCAAGACGAGGGCCCAAGCGAAGTCGTATGTCTCGAGCGACAGGTTGAAGTCGCGTGGGATCGGACGGAGAACTCGCACGGCCTCTTCATACTGCCCCTGGTAAACCAGCAGCATGCTCTTCCGGTCCTCTGCCAGCCTATTCCCGGGCTCGATCAGGAGCACCTGACGGAACTCCTCGGCCGCCTTGTCGAGCAGGCCGATATGCCAGTAAACAACCCCGAGCCAATCGTGGGCTTCCGGCAGATTCGGGTTGAGCTCGTTCGCCCGACGCAACTCCTGAATCGCCTGCTCGTGGGCGAAGTGGCCCGAAGGCATCCACAGCAGGTAGGCACGCGCGAAATGGGCCTCCGCCAAGTCAGGCCCCAGCCTGAGGGCCTTCTCCACGGCCACCATTGCCGCCTCCAACGCCTCCTTGTCCCTCGGGTTGTGATAGAAGATTCCGATACCATACGCGTACGCGAGCCCGGCATATGCTTCGGCGAATCCGGGATCCAACGCCACCGCACGCTCGAACAAACCGATAGCGACTGAACCCTCACCCTGAGTCTCGGTTCGGAGGTGGATCTTCGCCCTGACGAACAGGTCCCAGGCCTCGAGGTTGCTCGTGGGCGGAGTTCGCAGGCTCCGTTCCGCCACCGATGTTACCGGGAGTTTGAGCTTGGTGGCCAGGCTGCGATAGATCTCGCCGCCAATTTGGAACCGGCTGTCGAATCGCTCACCCAGGCGTATTGCCCAGACTTCATTTCCTGTGGCGGCATTGAGGAGACGGAGCTTCACTCGGATGCTGTCCTCAAAGCGATCGGCCTCTCCCGTGAGCACTCCATCTACTCCCAAATTCCGGCGGATTTCAAGGGGGGCCAGGGGACTCGCCTTATACTTTGCCAGGGCCGATCGTGAGATGACGCGCAGCCCATTGATCCGGCCGAGGTCCGTGGTGAGGGCTTCGGTCATCGCATCAGCGAGCGCGGAGTCCCCGGACTGGTTCTGCAGCTGCAGGACCACCAGCGACCGGACTTGAGTCGCTTGGGCCACGCCGCTCGAGGGCACACCCCGGTTCCACAGTCTGAGACCAAACAGCACCAACAGTGTCCCAAGCGCGAGTCCTCCAGGCACCGCCCACCTGACACGCGTCGACCGGGCTTCCCCAACCGTTCCAGACAGAGCGGCGCTGAACATGGCGGCGCTCGGGTAACGATCGGCGGGAACCTTTGCCAACGCTTTGAGGGTGGCCTGCTCCACCGCGACCGGCACGGTGGACCGTCCCGTTCGCAGGGGCGGCACGGCGTCGATCGCGTGCCGGGCGAGGACCTCCTGGGCCGTGCTCCCCATAAACGGCGGGTGCCCGGCCAGCATCTCATACAGCACGCAGGCCAGGCTGTAGAGGTCGCTGCGTGCGTCGACCGCTCGGCCGCCACTCGACTGCTCAGGACTCATGTACGCCGGGGTGCCAAGCGCGAGCCCCGTCTCCGTGAGCGATGCGCTTCCAGCGACGCTCAGCGCGCGCGCAATGCCGAAGTCGGCGACGACCGCATGACCGCCCGAGAGGAGAATATTTTCGGGTTTGATGTCCCGGTGGATCACGCCCTGCTGGTGTGCGTAGTCGAGAGCGTTCGCTACTTTGATCATATAGTCGAGCACGGTCTTTATGGGCAGGAGGTTCTGTTTGTCGGCAAATTTCTTCAGGTCTTCGCCCTCGAGAAGCTCCATGGCGATATAGGAGACCTCATTGTCCTCGCCGGCATCGAATATTTTTATAATATTGGGGTGATTGAGGTTCCCTGCCGATTCCGCTTCCCTGAAGAAACGTTCCTTGACCGA
>JANYKV010000102.1 GCA_025358055.1 Gemmatimonadota bacterium | reverse complement strand
AACAGGTCGACGGCGACCGCCGTAGGGTCCAGCCCGCCAAGCCGAACCTGGACGACGAACTCATGCCGCCCCTCGCGCGTCTCGACCTGGACCGATCCGAATCGCGCGTCGGCCCAGCGCTCCGCGAGCTGCCGTCGCCATGCGACCAGCTCGGCTGCCAGTGCTCCCTGGTTGGCTGCCCGCTTCTGGTAGGCCGCCCCGGCGGCCAGGTAGTATCGCTCGGTGTACTCGCGGACGACGCGGTTGGCAGAAAACCGTGGCGTGAGACGGGCCATACTGACCCGCATCTTCATGACCCACGCTCGTGGGATCCCTTGATCGTTGCGCTGATAAACGCCGGCACGATTTCGCGTACCATCCCGCATTTGGAGCACGTGCCAGCGTTGTCGCTCCTGATCTCCGGGTGCGTCGGACATGTGAAGGTCATTGCGCCTCGCCGTGGCCGCCACGTGCGCGGAACACGAGCGTCGCGAAGAGGACATCCCACGACCCGGCGGCGGCATCGGCGGGCGCGGCGTGTAAGCGGCGCACGTTCCAGAGGCCTCCACTCACGATCTGCAAATGAGCCACGCCGTCGCCCGCCGTGGTAACGATCGTATCGGGCCTGGCTGCCTTCGGGGCGGAATCTGGTGGCGCGATCCCGGCGCGAAGGTACGCATTTGCGAGGGGTTGGGCGCGAAAGAGGACGCGAAGCGATAGTGCGCGGCCAGCATGGATGGTCGAGGGGTCCTGCATTGGGACGATCTCGAGCTCGTGTCCCGCGGCTCGCGCGAAGGCGCGCGGCCCACCGGCGCCAACTTCGACCAGCGCCTTGGCAACCTTCTGGCTCCGCAATGACGCGCTATCCGCTTTCGGGAACACTCCTTCGCGGTCATAGCGATCCGCGAGTTCGGGCGCACCTTCGAGCGCGATGGAGCGCTGGAGGCTAGCCGCGGCGACTCTTCATGATGATGGCACGAGTGCGACCGCGATGACACGTTGCCCCGCGTTCACGGGACCGTGTCTGATGACGAGCGATTTCTCGCTCACGGAAAGGTCCGTCAGCCGTTCCGCGTCGGAGGCATCGATCACGCTCGCCTTGGCGATACGGTCGACCCGGACGGCACCCTCACTAACGGGAAACCTGGTGCCCGTCTGGCCGCGTGCTTCAAGGGTCCCCCCAGGCTCGACGTCGAACGTCAGGGGAACAATCCAGAAGTCGTGGGCAATGGCAGAACCCACCCACAGCATCGTTAGCGCGAGAGGTATGACCGCGGTGCTACACCACGTCACCGCACGATTGCTCGTCATAGAATCCCTCATCGGTGAAGTGAGCGTTATGACCGAAGACGGAATTTAGCTCAGGATCAACGACAGATTCACGTCCTTTGAAATTGGACTTTGATGCGTCAATGGAATGACCCGTTATCATGCTGATGGGCTTGCCGTCCCGAATCCGCACCCGTCGGCGGCCGAGTCACAGCCGGTTGCTCCTCCTCATGGTGATGTTCATCCCCACGCTCATGAACGACGACGTGGAGGGTTTCCGTGGGAACACCTAACGCATGGCGATATACCATCTCCCCTCCCAGGAGACCAACTCCGCCCAGGCTAATGGCGCCGACCAGACCGAGTCCGGTGGCCAACCTGGAAAAGGGTCGCTTCCAGCGCCACACGGCGGCTACCGTCAGCAACGCGAGCGATAGAAACGCCAGATTTCGATGCTGGGTCATGAGCAGATGAGCCGGATCCGAGTGCTCCACCCGACGATAGGCGAGGAGCCCGGTGACAAGCGCAGCGACGCCGCCGACGAGACCGACGGCCCAGAGCACCGTTGCACTGTCGCGGCATCGGGTCCGCCAGGTCCCGCCCCGAATTACCACAGCGGCAAAGTCGAACGCCGCGGCCAAGAGCAACGAAGCCAGTGGGAAATGCACGGCCACCGGATGCCAGCTGTGCATGGGGAAAAGCTCCATCACCGACGCCCGCGATTCGTCGGGCGCTCCCTCTTCGCTGCGGCCCCGGCCGGCGCCGCGGGCGTCAGACGCATCCGCACATGTTCCCGATGCTCCTCGGGCATGAGCTCGATGACCTCGAGCCACATTCGCCGAGCGCTGGAATCGGCCAGGACGCGGGCTCGGATCGTCGAGTCCGACATCATCTTTTGGAACAATTCCAACAGCACCATGCCAGGCTCCCCCCCGCTCGCGGGCGAACTCTCCTGCCGGGCTTTGCGCGCGGTATCGGCGTGCGGCGCACCCGCCATGGGCACCGGATGCCGCATTTTGACGTGATCCATTTCCCCGGCGCCGCTCGGCTGATCCTTGGTCGAGGTGAGGAGCCCTGTCGCCGGACCACCCATTGCGACAATTCCACCCATCATGTCGCCCATGCCGCGCCATTCGTCGGCCGTCATCGTGTTCTTGGTGCTGTCGCGAAACTCAGCCAGCTGCCGATAGATCACCTCGCGCTTTCTGGCTCGCGGTACCGAATCGGACACCAGGATGTCCGAGATGATGTCATGCATCATGTGCAGGTTG
>JANYKV010000019.1 GCA_025358055.1 Gemmatimonadota bacterium | reverse complement strand
GCTCATCACGCTAGGAGCCTTTGGCGTTCTCGAAGACGGCTCTTATCGGGACGTCATGCTCTATCACACGGATGCGAGCAATCTGCCCTCACTGTGGGGTGGCCTGGGCCGGGTGGGGACGTATACGGTCACGGTGACGCGAGACGGCTATGTTTCGTGGCAACGCACCGGGGTCGTGGTTCATACCCAGGATGCCTGTCACCTCGGCACCGCCTACATGGTGGCACGTTTAGTCCCCGCGCCGTGAAGTAGAGCTTGAGATCTCGGGCGAACGGCCGCATCCTTCGTCTCGCTTCCGCGTCCTTCGTCAGGTGGTGGTTTCATGCGTTCTCTGCGTAGCATTTTCGTTCGGGGCCTTGGCGTCGCCATCCTGCTTCTAGCCGTTTCGGCTATCGCGCTCCGCTTGTCCGGCTATCAAATCGCCTCGGCGCCCCCCGGTCCGTTGCCGGCTTCGCTCCACGATGCATTGATTTCGGGAGATTCCTTGGCCGTAGCGAGCTACGTTCGCCATCGCTGCTTTTTCGGCGGATGGGCTCAAAAGCGAGGATGCTATGAAGGCATCCTCATGGAATTGGTGGACTCGGGTCGGGTCCGGCTCGCAATGACGAGCCTCGAGCTACTTGGGAACATGGACCGTAGCGTTCTCCGCCAGGGACATGAGTTCACGCACATGGTGGGCATCGCGGCGCTCAAGCCGGAAACACCCCTTGGTCCGGCGTTCGAAAGCTGTACGGGGCTGTATCAATCCGGCTGCTACCATGGCGTAGTCCAAGCATATCTCATGAACCATGGCGTGGATTCGACCCAGGTGGCGGGGCTTTGCGATCAGGTGCCGTTGGCTCGCACCAACATCTGGTTGCGCTTTCAGTGCGACCATGGCGTCGGTCATGGTCTGGAAATGGTGTACCAGCTGAATCTTCCGCGCGCCCTTGCGGGGTGTGACCTCCTCCCGACGCCATGGGATCGAGAGTCCTGCTATGGCGGCGCCTTCATGGAGAATATCGTTGGTGCGCGCGAAAGCGGCGCCCATATTCACCTCGTGATCGCAGCCAAGAAACAACCCGGGGCCGACCCGGCGATGCGCCCTGCCGAGGATGAGCACGCGGAGCACATGCAGATGGTGATGCCGGCTGCAACCGCCTCGACCTACAAGCTGCGGAATCCGGCGGATCCGCTGTACCCCTGTTCGATCTTGGAGGACCGATATCGCTCCCAGTGTTACGGGATGCAAGCTGGGCTCATGGCGGAGAGCCTGGGCTCTGATTTCGCCAAGATCGCGAAGGCTTGTGACGGCGCCCCGCCGAACATGCGGGCCCAGTGCTATCAAGGCATTGGGACGTACGTGAGTGGTTTCACGGTTCGAGATCACGGCAAGGCGATTGAGCTGTGCTCCCTCGGCAGCCTCAAATATCAGCCGTGGTGCTTCGTGGGCGTGGCGAAGAATTTGGTCGATGTCACGTCGAATCCGGATGATGGGATCGCGTTCTGTCATCGGGTTGGTTTACATCTGAACAAAGTGTTGTGTTTCTATGGCATGGGGCAAGAAATTGCGTTGCTCAAGCCCTTGATGACCGACCGCGAGCAGGCGTGTACCCGAGTGGTGGAGGACTATCGCCTGGCCTGCCGCTTTGGGACTGGCAATTCGTTGATTCCGCCGCCCGATTTGCCACGGGCGGAAGGCAGCGAATAAAGGAGCGATGATGCGCGATTCGTTGAAACTCCATTCTGGCCGCCGCGATTTTCTGGGGCGATTGGCGGCCGGAGCGGTGGTCGCTGCTGGTGCAAACCTTTTCCCCCGCCGCCTCGAAGGCGAATCGCCACCCGCTGAGCCGACCGGCGGCCGGACGAATGGGTGGGACGACTCGTGGACGGCGCGGCTCACCGCTAAACACCGACAGGTTTTCGATGCTTCGGAGGTTGTGGAGGGAACGGTGCTTCACCAGGCCCGCATGTGGATGAAGGGGTACAGCGAAGTGTACGGCGCCACGGACGCTGATATGAATGGCGTGCTGGTTTTTCGCCACGCCGCGATCCCGATGGTCTTGAACGATCCGATTTGGGACCGCCTCGAGCTCGGCAAACAACTCAAGATCAAGGACCCCACGACCGGGAAACATGCGCGCCGGAATCCATTTCTCAACGTGAAGCCGGACGATAAGTTTTCAATGGTGTGGCCCGATGGTGGGCTCGATTCGCTGCTTAAGCGCGGGGCGATCGGGTTGGCGTGCAATCTGGCGCTCATGGGCTTCGTCGGCGAGAGCCAGGAGAAGTTGGGGGTCGGCCCGGACGACGCTAAGAAACTCATTTTTGAGAGCCTGGTTCCGAGTATCATCGTCCAGCCTTCTGGCATTTTCGCAGTGACCCGCGCGCAAGAGGCCGGCTGCAACTACATTCGCGCCACCTAAGCGCTCCGCCCGGCCGGCCCAGTCCGGCCGGGCGCCTTTTCCAGCAGTCAGCATTCAAGAATTGTTCGTGGCCCGCGAGCCTCGTTCAGAGATAGAGGAGTGCCCATGGCTCAAGTCCTCGGGTCCGTTCAGTCGGCGAGTCGTCCGCCAGCGGGCATTTGGCGGGTCGCCCTCACCGCCCTGGCTGGCACTTCGATTGAGTGGTACGACTTTTTCATCTATGGTACGGCTGCGGCGACGGTATTCCCGGCTCTGTTCTTTCCCAAATCGGATCCGCTCGTCGGTACCTTACTTTCATTTAGCACGTTCGCCGTGGGCTTCGTGGCACGGCCGATCGGCGGTGTAGTTTTCGGTCACTTCGGTGACCGGCTCGGGCGGAAGAAGGCTCTGGTTACGGCCCTCCTTTTGATGGGGATCGCCACCACGGGAATCGGGCTCCTGCCTACGTATGCCTCGATCGGTGTCGCGGCGCCAATCTTCCTGATCCTCCTCCGGTTCATTCAGGGACTCGCCATCGGCGGCCAGTGGGGTGGTGCGGTGCTACTCGCCACCGAGAGCGCACCACTCCATCAGCGTGGATTCTACGGCAGCTTTGCACAGCTGGGGGTGCCGGTGGGTGTGATCTTGGCGAATTTGGCATTCCTCGCCGCGACCGCCGCGACCGATCGGGCCACATTTCTCGCGTGGGGTTGGCGACTGCCGTTTCTGTTGAGCATTGCCCTCATTGCACTCGGTGTTTACATCCAGTTCCGATTGGAGGAGTCGCCGGCGTTCAAGCGGCTGCAGCAACTTCGCGAAACATCATCCTCCGGCCCCCCCGCTCGGTCCCCCATTCTCGAGGTGCTTCAGCGGAGCCCCCGTACCGTCCTACTCGCCGCGGGCGCTCATGTCGCGACCAATGGGCTCTTCTATATCTTCATCACCTTCATCGTCACCTACGGGATCAACACGTTGCATGTGGCCCAAAGTACGATGCTCCTCGCTGTCCTCATTTCCGCGTTCATCATCGCTCCTTTTCTCGTGTTCTTCGCGGCCCTCTCGGATCGAATTGGCCGGCGCAAGGTCTACTTGTCCGGGGCCTTTTTGCTGGGCATCTGGTCCTTCGTCTTCTTTCCGTTGGCGGGTACCCGATCGTTCGGCGGAATTGCCGCCGCGATCAGCGTGGGCCAGATCTTTCTCAGCATGATGTACGGGCCCCAAGCTGCGCTGTTTGCGGAGCTTTTCAGCACCGACGTTCGGTACTCTGGCGCGTCCCTCGGCTATCAGATCGGGTCGATATTCGGAGGAGCGTTCGCACCACTGATCGCGGCCGCACTACTTGCCAAAACGGGAAGCACCTTCCCCATCGCCATCTACATGGCTCTTCTGTGCGCAATCACGTTTGGCTCAGTGCTCATGCTTTCCGAGACCTACAAAACAGGAAGTCTCAAATAGAATCGGGATCTTTCACCATGCGTGTCACTGTCCCACAATTGCTTTTGATGGTCATCGGTGGCCCCGCATTAGGCCGCACGGTAGCCGCGCAAAGCCCGGTCAAACGAGTTGATTCCATTCTGTCACGCTGGTCCCACCCTTCTTCGCCCGGGGCCGCCGTTCTAGTCATCGAGGGGACGAGTGTTCTGCTGGCCAAAGGCTATGGCGCGTCGAGCCTCGAAGCCGGAACACCGATTACTCCGGACACCCGCTTCCTCCTCGGATCGGTCTCAAAGCAATTCACGGCGATGGCCATCATGATGCTCGCGGAACGAGGGAAGCTCTCATACGATGATAAGTTGACGAGATTCTTCCCAGAGTTTCCGCAATATGCGGAGTCGATTTCCATCCGTCACCTCCTCCACCACGTCGCCGGATTCCCTGAATACGAACAGCTGTTCGTCGACAACGGTAAGGTCGGCAAAGACTGGCCCCGATCGATGCGGACAAAGCCGAGCTCGTTTGAGCCCACGGCCAAAGACGTCGTCGCATTGCTGGCCCAAAGCGCCACGCCGCATTTTCGACCCGGCGCACAATGGGAATACAGCAACTCCGGATACGTGCTGCTCGGCCAAATCATTGAGAAGGCCTCGGGCCGGCGATATGCGCAGTTCCTGGCCGAACACATCTTTCGGCCGCTTGGTATGTCTCAGTCCGCCGTTTACGACGAAACCAAGCCGGTCATCCCCAACCGCGCTTCCAGCTATGAGCGCGGCGATTCCGGCTTTAAGGAGATCGACTACACCCCCTTCAATGCGATTTACGGCGAGGACAACGTTGTCACGACGCTGCGAGATATGTTTAAGTGGGATCAAGCGCTCAACTCAGAACGCCTGGTTCAGAGGCGCACGCTCAACGAGGCATTTACCCCCGGCCGTCTGAACGACGGTTCGGCCACGAAATACGGATTTGGGTGGTCGCTTGGCAGCGTTCTTGGGCTCAGGGTGGAACAGCACGGCGGAAGCTGGGTCGGATTCCGGAACATGATCATGCGGTTTCCGGATCAGCGTTTCACGGTCGTGGTGCTTTCCAACCTGGCGGAGTTTGATCCCGGCGGTATCGCAATCCGCGTGGCCGCGGTGTATCTCGGAGCACGGATGACACACCCACAACCCCGCCTGATTGCAACTGCAGCGCGCGACAAGCTGCTTGGGTCCTACGAGCTTCGACCGGGCATGGTGGTGCAGGTGTTCACCCGAGGCGACTCGACTTTGTTCGAGGCGCCCTACCTGGGGCGCGCGGCCCTCGCGTTCGATTCCGACACGTCAGGGTTCTTTTCAAGCAACGACGCGGTGCGGCTGTTCTTCAGACGCAACCACGACGGGACCATTCGGGAACTGCAATTCGATCGGGTCGATTTTTCCGCAGCTTTCCGGAAGCTTCCGTGATGAACGGCGATCGCTCCCTGGTGGGAAAGGTGGCGTTGGTCACCGGAGCGAGTCGCGGAATCGGTCGCGCCTGTGCCGAATCTTTGGCCCGCGCCGGCGCACGTGTGGCAATGGTTGCCCGATCGGTGGATCAGGTCGAGGAGGTGGCTCGGGCGATCCGAGCCACCGGTGCGGCCGCTCGCGGGTTCCGCGCGGATGTGACGGTTGAGGCGGACCTGTTCGCAGCGGTTAAAGACGCGGAAACAGAATTCGGCCCAATCGAGATACTGGTGAACAACGCAGGACTGGGTCCCCCGGTTGGGCCGGTCGCCCTGGCCGATCCCGACGAATGGTGGCGAACAGTTGAAGTGAATCTGCGGGGACCGATGCTCTGCATGCGGGCAGTCCTGCCTCGCATGTTGGCTCGAGGTCGGGGTCGAATCATCAACGTCTCGAGCGGGGCCGGTTCGATCGGGATCCCATATCTCTCCGCCTATGTGGTGAGCAAGACCGCACTCACCCGGCTCACGGAGGTCGTGGCCGCCGAGGTCATGGAAGCCGGCATTGCCGTGTTCGCAATCGAGCCGGGCACGGTTCGCACCGCTATGGCGGAGCAGATTCTCGGCACCGAAGAGGGGAAACGATGGATGCCCTGGTTTCACTCCATCTTCGATGAGGGTCGGGACGTGACCGCAGTCCAAGCCGCGGACCTCATTGTCGGGCTCGCTTCCGGCGTTGCGGACAGCCTTTCGGGGCGGTTCCTCAGCCGACGCGATGATCTCTCTATGCTGATTCGAGAGGCAGATGAGATCGTACGGAACGAACTCTACAAGCTTCGCATCAATACGCTGGACTGAGCCACAAACCCTCCGCTCTCGCCGCGGCTCCGCGTGATTTGTTCTTGCCCTCCGTCCCTTTGCGCCCCCCTGTAGCCAGGTCTGATGGTTCCGCTGATTGACAGACACAGGGAAGCGGCGTAACGTGTGCAACCTTCGGGCCGGAGTTCCGATGCAGATCCGATTTGCACGACGCCTTTCCGCGGCACTGCTGTGGATCGGGTCGCTAGTGGGGAACCGAGACGTGACCGCACAGACAATGAGTTTCGACCAGATCCTTGCGCTGCCCAAAGGGGTGGCTAGTCATCGGGTAACCTATGGGGACGATCCTCACCAATTTGCCGACCTCTTCTTGCCTCTATCGGCGGGACCTCATGCGGTGATCATCCTCATTCATGGAGGGTGTTGGCGGACCCAATACAATCTCGACCATATCGCCCCCTTCGCCGCGGCCTTAGCCAAAGAAGGCTTTGCGGTCTGGAGTCTGGAGTACCGTCGGATCGGCGACCCCGGCGGCGGTTGGCCGGGGACTTTTGAGGATGCGGCACTGGGCGCCGACAAGCTTCGTGCGGTCGCAACGCAATACCAACTCGACCTCACCCACGTGATCGCGATGGGGCACTCGGCTGGCGGGCATCTAGCTCTCTGGTTGGCGACCAGGTCGCGACTTCCGAAAACAGCCCCCGGCGGCGGAACGGTCCCTATCACCCTTCGTGGTGTGGTGTCCCTGGCCGGGCTGGCGGACCTTCGGGCAGCCCACGAACGCCAACTGTGCGGCACGGCGGTCCGCGAGCTCATGGGCGGAACACCGACGGAACAGGCGGATCGATACCGGACCGCCTCACCGGCGGACCTCCTGCCGATCGGCACCGGTCAATGGCTCGTCAATGGATCGGCGGACAGAATCGTCCCGGAGGACTATGTGCGACAGTACTATGGGGCGAGTCGCGCGACAGGCGATCCCGTAACGCTCACCGTGTTCGATGGCGCCGGGCATTTCGAGCTGATTTCGCCGGGGTTCAGTCATTTTCAAGACATCGTAGGTGTGGTTCGGAGCGCGCTCGGGTCGGTGACCAGATAGGACTGAGTGGATCTCACCTTGCCTCATCTCGCAGCCGTTTCCCTGAAGCGTCGCCCCGAACCAGACGAGAATCGAGCCTTCCCGTTCTCTGTCCCCGTGGTCAATGCCCTCACCAGTCTCGACCTCTCGGCCCCCGTGACCTTCTTTGTGGGGGAGAACGGATCGGGAAAGTCTACGCTGCTGGAAGGTATCGCCGCGGCGGCTCATCTTCCCACTGTCGGCGCCGAGGACGTGACCCGAGACGAGACACTGGCGCAGCAACGCAGCCTCGCCGCCGTTTTCCGGCTCGGATGGGCCCACCGTACGCATCGGGGATTCTTTTTGCGCGCTGAGGACTTCTTTGGCTTCACGCGGCGCCTGGGCCAGATGCGCGCAGGGTTCCTCGGTGACATCGAGCGTCTCGAAGAGGAATACCGGGACCGATCCGCCTATGCGAAAGGGCTCGCCCAAGGTCCGGCAAGGACCTCGCTGGCTGAAATGGAACAGCGATATGGCGTTGACTTGGACGCGAATTCTCACGGACAGAGCTTCCTCAAACTCTTTCAGGCGCGCTTCATTCCAGGCGGCCTCTATGTCTTGGATGAGCCGGAAGCGCCCCTCTCACCGCAAAGCCAACTGGGCCTCATCCTAATGTTGAACGAGATGGTGAACGAGAATGCCCAGTTCATCATCGCCACACACTCCCCGCTGTTGCTCGCGTTTCCCGGCGCCACGATTTACAGTTTCGACGAGACACCCATAGCCGCGGTGAAATACGAAGCTCTCGATCATGTGACACTCACTCGCGACTTCCTCAACCACCCCGAACGGTTTCTGCGGCAACTGCGATGAGGCGCGGGGCGGGCTTCGTGACACCCAAGGAATTGGTTTCCGCCGTCGGGGACCGCCTTCGCCTGGCTGCCAATCCGCGCAATGCCGGCCCCATGCAGCGGTATATGAAATCGACTATGCCGTATCTTGGAATTACCGCGCCACGGCTTAAGGCGCTTTGCCGAGATATATTCACAGAATTCCCCTTGGGGTCCGGAGCGGATTGGCGCCAGACGATTCAACTGCTCTGGCGGAACGCTACTCATCGCGAGCAACGCTATGCGGCCATCGCGCTCGCCGATTTCAAAGAGTACCATTCCTCCGAGACCCTCGCGGTGCTTCCCCGATATAGGGAAATGATTCGGACGGGAGCGTGGTGGGATTATGTCGATCAACTCGCATCCCACCGCATCGGGTCTCTCTTGCGGAAATATCCCGGTGTCATGAAGCCGATCCTTGTCCGATGGGCTCGATCGACTGATCTCTGGCTGCGGCGCGCCGCGATCTTGGCCCAGCTCGGATTCAAGGGATCGACCGACGGGATATTGCTACTCGCTTGTATCGAGCCGTCGGTCGGGCATCCAGATTTCTTTCTCCGGAAGGGTATCGGGTGGGCGCTCCGACAATATGCTCGGGAGAAGCCGCGCACAGTGATCCGGTATGTCGAGCGGAACCGGTCCCGGCTCAGTCCGCTGTCCAAGCGGGAAGCTTTGAAAGCGTTGCTTCGCGCCGGAGTCGTGAAGCGAGTTCCCTGAAGGAAGAAGGGGGTCAAGATGCTGGAAGCGTTACGTCGGCTTTTTGCCCAGGTCGAATGGGCGGATCAACGCACATTCGAGGCGCTCGAACAGGGGTCGACAGCGAACCCAACGATCGGTAAACTCTTTGGCCACATACTGGGCGCGGAACACATTTGGCTGAACCGTATGCGGCAGTTGCCCCAATCCGTGGCGGTGTGGCCCGAACTCAGCGTACCCGAGCGGGCTCAGTTGCTGCGCGACAGCGCCGCCGGCTACCGCGAGTTGTTGGCGAGCCTCGAGGAGGCGGGCCTCGATCGCGGAGTGACTTATCGCAACACCAAGGGCGTCCAGTATACCACGCCGGTTCGCGAGATTCTCATTCACGTGGCTATGCACGGGGCCTATCATCGCGGTCAAATCGCCTTTCTCCTCCGGGCCGGAGGAACTGAGCCACCCGTGACGGATTACGTCGCGTTTTCCCGAGAGTATCCCTTGGACATTCCGTGAGGACCGCATGCCGCCATCAACGCCAAAGCCGAGGCGCCACCAGTACGCGGTTCATCCTGGTGTCGCCATGGTGGAGCAATGGATGGAAACGCTCAAGGCGAAAACGACCCGATCGCTAGATGAATGGATCCTCCTCATTCAAAAGAAGGGTCCCAAGGACGAGGCCGGCCGCCGCGACTGGTTGAAACAGGAATTCCAGCTCGGGACCAACACGGCGTGGGAGCTCGCCGAGCGGTCGGTCGGGAAGGGAAGCGACGAGGACAGCCCGCAAGCCTATCTCAAAGCAGCTGAAAGCTACGTCGAGGCTATGTTCGCGGGTCCCAAAGCAGCACTGCTGCCGATCTACGATGCGCTGATGGATCTTGCCCGCGGCCTAGGAAAGGACGTCAAAGCATGTCCATGCAAGACGATGGTTCCGCTCTATCGACACCACGTCTTCGCCCAGATCAAGCCTTCCACTCGGACCCGAATCGATTTTGGTTTGGCCCTCCGTGACACACCCGCAAAGGGCCGTTTGTTGGACACCGGGGGGTTCGCGAAGAAAGACCGGATCAGCCACCGATTCGAGATCGTCGCGATCCACGATATCGACTCGGAGGTGAAACGATGGCTCAAGAGAGCCTACGAAATGGATGGATGACGAGACATGACGGTCCGGCAGCCGAGTGTCCAGGACAGCTCATACCAGAAGATCTACCGGGCCGTGAAACGCATTCCGGAGGGCAGAGTGGCTACTTATGGCCAAATTGCCAAGCTCGCCGGATTGCCGGGCCACGCGCGGCAGGTGGGCTATGCGCTCCACGCGCTCGCTAGCTACACCAGCGTACCCTGGCACCGCGTGATCAACGCACAGGGAAAGGTGAGCCTTCGCTCCATAGCGGGCCGAGACAATCACCAGCGCCTGCTCCTGGAGGCAGAAGGCATCGAGTTTGACGTTGGAGGCAGAGTACGGCTTGGTCGCTACGGCTGGCGACCGAGATCGGGCGGAGCGGTCAAGCGATCGGTGAAACACTGAGATCTCACTTCCGGAGGAACGCGTGCCCCAGCCCGTGAACCGAACCCGTCGAGCCTTCATCGGTCAGATGAGCGCGATTGCTTTGCTCGAGCTTCGCCGCCGGCCTCCCGATCTGATCCTCTACAACGGCCATGTCCTTACCGTCGATCGTCTGAGGCCCAAGGCGGAGGCGGTCGCCATCACGGCTGGGCGGTTCGTCGCGGTCGGAAGCAACGCAGAGATCAAGGCTCTCGCCGGGCTCACCACCAAGCGGATCGATCTCGGACGCCGGACAGTGGTTCCCGGGTTCAATGACGCGCATACTCACCCCGCCCTTGCGGGGCTCCAACACCTTCGTGAAGTCGACTGCGATCTCCGATCCATCAGCGCCATCCAAGACGCCCTGCGTGAGCGGGCCCGAAACACACCGTCAGGAGAATGGGTTCTGGGATTCAAGTACGACGACACGAAGACGGCGGAGGGTCGGCCGCTTACCCGGGAGGATCTCGACACTGCGGTTCCGGATCATCCGGTTCGGGTACAACATCGCGGGGGACACTCGAACTATGTGAACTCCATGGCCTATCAGCGAGCCGGCATCACGGAAAATACTCCGGATCCGGCCGGCGGGCGATTCGCCCGCGACCCCGACTCGCACCGGCTCACCGGCCGCGTTCTGGAGCGCGCCACTGAACCGTTCAGTAAGGTGATCCCGAGTGCTACGACTCGAGCCGATCACCGCGAAGGCGTGAAGCTTATCTCCCGGATGCTCAGCCGAGCCGGGATTACGTCGGTAACGGATGCGGAAGGGAGCCCGGACGATCTTCGCGCATATCAAGATGCGCGGGAGAGCGGCGATCTTTCGGTTCGAGTGTATTGCATGATCTATTGCGACTTCTTGGACGCGATGACTCAGGCCGGAGTCCGCACCGGCCTTGGGGATGAATGGGTCCGGGTCGGTGGAATCAAGATGGTTACCGACGGCTCGATTTCGGAAAGGACCGCTCGCCTCCGGGAGCCGTACATCGGTCGGCCCAATGACTACGGCATCCTCACCATGACCGAAGACGAGCTCTACCAGCAGGCAAAGAAAGGCCACGATGCCGGTTGGCAACTCGGCACGCACGCCAACGGGGACGTCGCGATCGATCAAACCCTCAGAGTCTACGAGCGATTGCAAAGGGAATCGCCCCACAAGGACCCCAGGTTCCGGCTTGAGCATTGCACCGTCATCGATGCCGATCTGGTGCGCCGGATCAAAGTCCTCGGCGCGGTTCCCACCCCATTCGCGGCATATGTGTATTTCCACGGTGAAAAGATGCGCGAATACGGAGCGGAACGGCTCAACCGAATGTTCGCACTGCGAAGCTTTCTCGACGCAGGCGTCATGGTCGCCCCGGGTTCCGATTACCCTCCGGGCCCGTTCGAGCCGATGATGGCGCTCCAGTCCAGCGTGACCCGGAAAGACATCAAGGGTCAGGAGTGGGGGATATCACAACGAATCACGGTCGAAGAGGCGATTCGCATAGGGACGCTCCACGGAGCCTACGGTTCGTTTGAGGAGCGGGAGAAAGGCTCGATCGACGTCGGGAAGTTGGCCGATTTAGTCGTCCTCGGTCGCAATCCGATCACCGAAGACCCGTCCACGCTGGTGAGCATTCCAATCGAGCGGACGATGGCGGGAGGCCGATGGGTTTACGAAGCTTGAGTATCGTCTTGGCCGCGACGATTGCCATCATCGCCGAGGTTCGTGGATGGACGGTGGTGCACTACCTGAGCAAGCCTTTAGCGACCCTGCTCATTCTCTGGGTGGCCGCGGCCGCCGCTGGGCCAATGGCACTGCTCTATCAACGAGCGATCGTGGCAGGCCTCGCGTGCTCCCTGCTGGGTGACATATTTCTCATGCTGCCCGGAGACCGATTTGTGCCAGGACTGGTCTGCTTTCTGCTGGCTCACTTGTGTTTTATCACCGCATTCACCAATGGTGGGCATTTCCGGCCTGACTCCATTGCCCTGATCCCGTTCGTTCTCCTTGCCGGCGGAGTTCTCTACTGGCTCTGGCCCGACCTTGGCGCCCTCCGCCTTCCGGTCACGGTGTACGTCGGTGTCATTGTAGTGATGGCCTGGCAGGCCGCCTCACGATGGCGTTCCACCAGCGACGGGACGGCGGCACTGGCGGCCGTGGGCGCACTGCTGTTCGTCATTTCCGATAGTTCGCTCGCGATCCAACGTTTCCGGGGTCCGTTCCCGTTTGCCACGCCCGTGGTTCTCGGGACGTATTACGCAGCGCAGTGGCTTATCGCGTCGTCGGTTTAGGATGACCCAGCGGGACTTCCAGTTGCTTCGGCGCCCGAGCGACTTATAGGCGTTTGAGGGCGTCGATCGCTCGATCGATGTCGGCCGTGGTGTTATAGAGGTGGGGTGAGAAGCGAACGACATCGCGCCGGGCCGACACCACCACGCCAGCTTGTCCCAGATGCCGGACCACAGTCCTCGGGTCCGACCCCGGAAACCGCGCACTGACAATGGAACTCCGCGCGCCCGTTTGTCGGGGCGAGACTACCGTCGCACCCAAGCCCTCCAGTTCAACCATCAGCTTGTCGCCGAGGGCCAGCCCGTGGGTTGAAATTCGGTCGACTCCCACGCGCCGGATATAGTCGATCGAGCGGGTGAGCCCCACGGCCGCACCATATGCCATTGTCGAGAATTCGAACCGACGCGCATCGTTGTGCGGAACGCAGCGATCCGCCCGAAGGTCGTAAATCTCTGCGTGAGTGCGCCAGCCGATGATGCCGGGGTCCAGTTTGTCTTGCCACCGAGGCGCAAGAGCAAGCAAGCCAACGCCGAACGGTCCACAGAGCCATTTGTATGAGGTTGTGACCATGGCATCGACCAGGGTCGTGCTCCAGTCGAACGGCACCGCGCCCAACGACTGTGAGGCGTCCACCAGCAGAAACGCTCCGACCCGGTGAGCTGCCTCGGCTACGCCCTGAAGGTCATACCGTTGCCCGTTCGAGTACTCCACCGAGCAGATGGCGACCACCGCTGTTGTGTGGTCGATGGCCGCGATCAACGCGTCTTCGTCGATGACTCCTGCAGTGGATTGCACAAACCGCACCTGCGCCCCGGTGTGTCTGGCCACTCTGATCCACGGGTAAGCCGTGGTGGGGAAGACAATGTCGGTGCTGACAATGGACTTGCCGGCCGGCGGCATCAGGGCCCAGGCGATAGAGGCGATCAGTTCCGTTGTGGACGAGGCAACCGCGATATCCTGAGGTCGGGCGCCAATGAGCGAGCCGAAACTCTCGCGGAGATTGTCGAACACCTTGTCTTCCGCCACCTCATCGAAATTCAAGGTGCCGTTCTCTGCCAGATCCTCTTGCCACGCGATGGTGGCCGCCGCGGCCGAGGTTGGCATGAGGGCCACGGAAGCGGAATTGAGATAGGTGCATTTGGTAGCCGCGGGAAAGTCGGCCACGCCAACGAGATCAGCCAAACCATACCTCCGGCTACTAGGGAGCATCCCTTGGTCGAATCGATTTCCGAATCGGGCTGGACGCCGCTATAGTGGCGGCGCTTTCCAACCGCCGAGTTTCGATTCTATGACCTTCGCCGCCGCCAGAACAACGTCTTCACGCCAGGGCTGCCCCACGATTTGCACGCCGATTGGAAGCCCTTCCGGGGAGGTCCCAACGCGAACGACAGCGGCGGGCCAACCGGTGATGTTGTGAGGCTCGTTATAAGTATCACCATAGTCCGGTTTGTAGGAGTCGCCATGGGGAACGGCCGGCATGGCCATTACCGGGCACACGATCAGGTCAAGGCCCTGCATAAAGCGAGAGAGTTGCGAGCGGACCTCGTCCAATTGTTCCACTAACCGAGTCAGCTCGCCTGGCTCAATGGCGCGGGCATCGGCGAAGAATGCGCCGACCGTTCCGTCACCGGCCGTGCCGGCCTCATGCAGCAGCCTTCGGAGCCAGGCGCCGCCGTCGGCCGGTGCGATCTTGTGCCAGAGTTCGGTGGCAGTATCCAGGCCCGGAGGCAGCCTCTCTTCGACGTGCGCGCCGATGTCGGCCAGGGCCTTGGCGGACGCATCTACACCTCGGATCGTTTCCGCTGTGGGCTTCCGGACCTTGTTGTCAGTGAAGAAGATCACTTTCAGTGCCTTCACGTTTACCGCCCTCGGGTCCCGGAGAGGCACCGGCGCGGCATGCGGATCCCTGCCGTCCACACCAGCGATGAGCGGAAACAACAGCTCGAGGTCGGTCACAAATCGCGCGAGTGGACCTATCTGGGTCCAAGACTCGAGAATGCCCTGATAGGAGATGGCGTGACCGGCCCGCGAAACCCGTCCTGCCGTGGGCTTGAGTCCTGCGATGCCGCAATTGTGGGCCGGCATCCGAATGCTATTGCCGGTGTCGCTTCCGATATCGAATGGCGAGCCTCCCGTGGCGACAATCGCGACCGGACCACCGCTACTCCCTCCGGTGGTGCGGTCCAGGCGATAGGGATTGGATGTTTTGCCATACACCGCATTGTCCGTCTCATCCGACCAAGTGAATTCCGGCGTGTTCGTTTTTCCGAGGAGAATGCCGCCCGCGGCGCGCAATCGGGCGACCACGGTCGCGTCCTCCGCGGGAATCCGTTTGGCCCAGCCCGTCGTACCCGCAGTCGTGATGATCCCTGCGGTATCGAGCGAATCCTTGATCGTGAATGGCACGCCGTGCAGGGGACCATGGTTGGTTCCCTTCGTGAGGGCGGCGTCCGCCTTTCGGGCAGCCACCCGAGCCTCCTCGGCCCGAAGTTGCACGACCGCGTTGATTTTGGGGTTCACCTCTGCGATTCGCCGGAGGCAGGCCTCGACCACCTCAAGCGAGGAGACCTTCTTGGTGCGAATGGCCTGGGCCAAGGTAACCGTGGATGCATAGTGCAGGTTGCTGTCAGTGAGGTCGGCGGGACCGATCTCGGCGCCAAGGATGCGGGACCAGGGTGTGGCGACACCGGCGGCGCAAGCGCTGACGAAGGTGCGGCGCGGCATCTCGCTCATGGTACGGTCTCCCTTTCAGATGGCCATCCGATGGGGCCTCAGTGACCGACGATCTACGGGTGTGCGCCCATCGGCGTCGCCTTCGGTTCCGAGTCCGCGGCTGCGGTGTTCCGGAGTGCGGTCCGATATCGGCCGACGTTCGCCAACTTGACGCTGTCGTAGCCGCGGATCATGTCGGGGAGTTTCGCGATCGTCACGGCGCGCTCATACGTGCCGGTCGTGAGGCTCCCAAGTTCCTGCTCGATCGCGGCGCGATACTCCGTGATCAATTCGCGCTCGAGCCGGCGAATGCGGTCGTAACCGAACATGTCAAATGGGGTGCCGCGAAGCCTGCGCATGACATGGAGCACCCGGTAGCAGGTCTCGAACCATCGGCCCAAACCGATTTTCTTCTTGAGTCCGAAGGCGCGCAACACCGGTGGCCGGAGCATGTATCGGATTTCAGCGCCAGGACCAAACTCATCGTTTAGGGCCCGCTGGAACTCGGGCTTGAGGGAAAGCCGGGCCACCTCGTACTCGTCCTTGTAGGCCATGAGCTTGAACAAGTAACGAGCCACGGCCTCGCTCAGGCGGGTTTCGGTGGTGACCGCGGCCTCCTTCTCTCGAACTGCATGAACGAAGGCCACGTACGCCGAAGCATAGCGAGCATCCTGAAAGGCGGTGAGCTCGGGAACCCTGACTTGCAGCAGCCGATGGAGCTCGCCTGTGGCACCCACGGAGTCGACCAGAGCGTGCGCGTTTGCTGAGAGGGGTGGTGCAGGATTGGCTGCGGCAAGGGGGCGTGACTTCAAGGAAAGCTGCGCCGCCGGATCGGCGACGAGTGACCGACCAGCCCGGAACGCCTGGATGTTGGCTTTCGCGCCGCTTCCATTCAGCTCGAGAGCCATTTCGATGGTCTTGGCCTCGAGCGGCAGTACGCCCGCCTGATACGCCACGCCGATCACGATCAGGTTCGCTTGCATGTGGGAGCCGAATAACTCCTCGGACACTTTCTCCGCATCCAGGTAGACATTCTCGGCCGCCCGGGTCACTGCGTCGATTCGCGCCCGCAAAACGTTGTCGGACGGGAATGCGACGGCCGCG
This sequence comes from Gemmatimonadota bacterium, assembly GCA_025358055.1. Taxonomy (GTDB): domain Bacteria; phylum Gemmatimonadota; class Gemmatimonadetes; order Gemmatimonadales; family GWC2-71-9; genus JANYKV01. The sequence goes on along the minus strand of JANYKV010000019.1, from coordinate 51,523 downwards.
TTTCGGACCATGAGCCCGGTTGGGACATGGCTCGAAGAGACAATGGCAATCGTGCGATCCGGGTGGGCTCGAGCGAGATGTTTCGCGTCGGCCGCGGCGAGGATATCGAACGCCAGGTATGCATCGGCCTCACCGGCACCAATGATATTGGTGATCTCCGTGTCGGTGGATCGGATTTTGAGGTGCGAAACGACCGCGCCCGCCTTCTGGCTCAATCCGGTTTGGTCCAAACTTCGGACCCGTTTCCCCTCGAGTGCCGCCGCGGTGCCCAGGACCTGATTGACGGTGACGACCCCGGTCCCGCCGATTCCCATGAGGTAGAGGTTCGCATCGCCTCCGATGCGGCGAGTCGGCTCCGGGGGGGGGATCGGATCGTCAATTGGGGCGAAGTTCCGCGCGGGTTTGGACTTCAGTTTGGGGGTGGCCATCACGGTGACGAAGGCCGGGCATTCTCCATCCAAGCAGGAGTAGTCCTTGTTGCAGGAGGACTGGTGGATCTGGGTCTTTCGGCCGAACTCGGTGTCCACCGGTTGGACGCTCAAGCAGTTCGACTTCTGCCCGCAGTCGCCGCAGCCTTCACAGACGGCTTCGTTGATCATCACTCGTTTGATCGGGTCGACCGCCTTGCCACGCTTCCGTTTCCGGCGCAGGTTGGCAGCGCACTCCTGGTCGTAAATCACCGCGGTGACGCCTGGAATATCCCGGAGGAGACGCTGCGCCTCGTCGAGACGATCGCGATCCCAAACCTCTACGCCAGCGGCAAAGGTGCTAGGCTGGTACTTCTCTACCTCGTTAGTCAGAACCAGGGTGCGAGCCACCCCTTCGGCCGCGAGCAGCTTGGTCAGATCGGGCACGCTCATTCCACCGTCCACCGTCTGCCCACCCGTCATCGCGACCGCGGCGTTGTACAGGATTTTGTAGGTGACGTTGGCACCACTCGCGACCGCTTGGCGAATCGCCAAACTTCCGGAATGAAAGAGCGTACCATCGCCGATATTCTGGAACAGGTGTGGGAGGTTGGTGAATCGAGAGGCTCCAACCCATTGCACACCCTCACCCCCCATCTGGGTAATGTGCATCGTACTGCGATCCATGACGAGCACCATGCCATGGCATCCAATCCCCGCTGCGGCAATCGAACCCACCGGAACCACGGTCGAGCGGTTATGCGGGCATCCCGAGCAGAAGTAGCCGGTACGCGTGGTGGCCGGCGATAGCGGGGGCAAGTTCTGCGGTTGAGTTGGCTTGATGCGCGCTAGGCCGGGCGCCAGTACCTCCGACGGAACACGTTGGGCCAGTCGCTTAGCCAGTAGGCCGGCAACCAGGTCCGCGTCGAGTTCGAAATGACCGGGGATGAAGAACTCACCTCGTTCGTCGCGCTTTCCAATGACTCGGGGATGGTTCGGGATGTCATAGAGCGCGTTCCGAAGGAACAGCTCGACGAAATCGCGCTTCTCCTCGACGACGAGGATTTCCTCGAGACCCTGGGCGAACTCGCGCACCAACTCATGCTCCAAGGGATATAGCATCCCGAGCTTGAGAAGCCTGATGCCGTAGCGCTCAAGCGCGCGGTCGTCGAATCCTAGTTTGGCCAACCCCTCTCGCACGTCATAGTACGTCTTGCCGGCCGCAACGATGCCGAGCCAGGCGGGCGAGGTGGGCACCGTAATGCGATTTACCCCGTTGGCGCGAGCGAACCGGCGCGCGGCTTCCAGACGGTGTTCAAATATGTCGCGTTCGGTTTGGACGCTGAACGGAGCGATCAAATGCGGCGTTTGAGTGAAAACCCACGGCTTGCCATCTACATCGAAGGCTGGCGAGACGATGGAGAGCCGCGTCGGGGAAACGAAGGCCGTGGCAAATTCGTCGGCCACATTGGTCACCATCTTGAGGCCGACCCACAGGCCCGAATACCGCGACATCGCGAAACCTAAGAGTCCTAAGTCCAATACCTCTTGGACCGTGCCTGGGAAGAGCACCGGCATCTGCGCGTCGTAGAGGGCAATTTCCGAGTGGGATGGAATCGTAGAGGATTTCGCCGTGGGATCGTCGCCGGCTACGACCAGCACCCCGCCGTTCTTACCCACACCCGCATAATTGCCATGTTTGAACGCGTCGCCGGTGCGATCCACTCCGGGGCCCTTCCCATACCAAATGCCAAGGACACCATCATACTTCGGATTCGGGAACGCGTGCGCGAGTTGGGCGCCGAAAATGGCAGTCGCCGCCAATTCTTCATTGACCCCCGGCATGAAGCTGATGTCATGGGCAGCAAGCAGTGGCTTCTGCTGCTCCAGGAGAAAATCCAGGCCGCCGAGGGGCGAGCCACGATACCCCGAGATCAAGGTGGCCGTGCGGAGCCCCTGGCGGAGATCGATTCGATGCTGATCCAACGGCACTCGGACCAGTGCCTGAACACCTGATAGGGCAATCGGGCCTTCGTCGAGGGTGTACTTCTGGTCGAGAGAATACGGGGTTGGGGTCATGGCTCGCTGTGGCTTGGCGCGGAAGGCATCGACGACTCCACCTGGGAAAGCGGCTTTCATTGGAACCACTCGAACGGCCTTGCGGATTATAACGGGCCATCCGCTTCCCGGAAGGCCTGGTGCGAAAACCGAATCGAAGCCAGAATTCTTCTCCACTTCCCGAGGTTGCTATGCCCGCTCCACTTGACGGCGTGACACTGACCGACCGCACGGTGGCCACAAACGGGATCCATCTCCATGTGGTGGAGGCGGGCCCGTCGAGCGGACCTTTGGTTGTTCTTCTGCATGGATTCCCTGAGTTTTGGTACGGGTGGCGCCACCAGATTCCGGCGCTTGCCCAGGCCGGCTTCCGGGTGTGGGTGCCGGATCAGCGTGGGTACAACCTGAGCGACAAGCCGCGCGGCGTGTCCTCGTACGGGCTGGATCTACTCGCCCGCGACATCCTTGGCCTGCTCGATGCGGCAGGGGCAGCCCGCGCTAAGGTGGTCGGCCACGATTGGGGTGCGGCCGTAGGATGGTGGCTTGCGGCACGCTACCCCGAACGACTCGAGCGGTACGTGGCCATCAACGTGCCACATCATGCAGTGATGGCGAAGGCCCTCCGCGGGAGCTGGGCGCAGATCAAGAAGAGCTGGTACATCTTCTATTTCGGGATTCCCTGGCTTCCCGAATCGAACCTTCGAGCGAACTCCTTTGACATGATGGTGCGGTCCTTGAAGCACACGAGTCGACGAGGGACCTTTTCGGACGAAGACATCTCCCGGTACCGTGAGGCATGGGGTCGGCCCGGTGCGGTGACGGGCATGCTCAATTGGTATCGTGCTGCGATCCGGCAAAACCTCCTCCGGCCTCCGAAACCGCAGCAAATCGAGGTGCCAACCCTTCTGATTTGGGGTGCCCAGGACCGGTTTCTGGGTCAAGAAATGGCCCAACCCAGCATTGATCTGTGCCGAGAAGGCCGGCTCGAGGTCATTCAAGAGGCCACCCACTGGGTCATGGCGGAAGAGCCGGAACAAGTGAACCGCTTGTTGCTTGAGGAACTCGCCAAAACGCGTTAGGATCCGCGACGCTGAGCTCCGCCGGCGTGGTCGCCGCAATCTCCATGAAACTCCGCCCAACCTGGTATCCGGTTTGCGCTCGTGCTCACGGTGCTGCCGACCGCCTGGCTTGGCGGAATGGCTACACGGACGCCGGCCGGCCGGTGACACGCGCGAAAGGTTGAAAGCCACGACGCCCCCCGGCTGCGAAGTTGCCAACGGGTCACCTTCAGAACGATAGAGGAGCACCGCATGCAGAAGATCACGCCCTTTCTGTGGTTCGACGGCAAAGCTGAAGAGGCGATGAATTTCTATGTCTCCATCTTCAAGAATTCCAAGGTGGTGAGGGTCATGCCCGGGCCGAATGGGGCGGTCATGGGCGTGACATTCCAACTCGAGGGACAAGACTTCATCGCGCTGAACGGGGGGCCGCAATACAGCTTCACGCCGGCGATCTCACTGTTCGTGGACTGTGAGACGCAGCAGGAAGTCGACGAACTGTGGGACAAGCTTTGCGCGGGAGGGCATCAGGACCGGTGTGGCTGGCTCAGAGACAAATACGGCCTTTCCTGGCAAATCGTTCCCTCGGTTCTCGGCAAGCTGATGCAGGACAAGAATCGCGAAAAAGCGGGTCGAGTCCTGCAGGCGATGCTGCAAATGAACAAGCTTGACATCCAAAAGCTAAAGCAGGCTTACGACCAAGAATAGCCACCTGCGTCAGTACTATTTCATCGCGGTTTGGCCTTGGCCGCCTTTTCATGAACCTGCAGGGCCTGATCCGCCCCGGCCGAGTCCTTGGGATCGACCCAGTGCAAATGCACTGCCCGGATTTTGGAGTCGTGGATCATTCGCTCGAAGCGTCGCGACTTATCGGGGCCGGTCGGAGTGTGGATCCAGAGATACACGTCTGAATGAGCAAAGAGCCGGCGATAGCCCGCGTCCTCCTGGGCGAAGCGGCGGCGACGCTCGGCCAGGGTCAGACTCGCCGGGTGCCGACTGGTCTCCGGCGACGGCCAGACGATCTCACCGCTGATGACGCCACACCCAGAAGTAATCGCCGCGCGAAGGGCAGCCACCAGTTCGGGGTCCCGCCTAGCATCGAAGTGGAGCAGCACGCGCTGCCCAGGGTGGAGTTTGAGAGATCGCCGAACCGTGACCTCGGCCAACGTTTTCCAATCGGGATGGTACGTCGCCGGTTGTTGGGCGAGCGTGGCGAGGGGAAGAAGAAGGGAGGAAAGTCCGAGCCCACAACAGCTGATCACGTGGCGAGGAAGCCGCATTCAGACGTCCCGGTCGTCACAAGGCTTCGTACGTACAACCATGTTCCTGTGCCAATCCCACGAGCATGGTGTGCGCGGGGATGAGCTTCACTCCGGGGTTGAGTCCCCTGATGAGATCGTCGCGAACGGCTTCGAACGGTGTCTTCGTAGCGTCAGCGAGCCGGTGGGCGACGGTATTGAGCGCGTTGTTGCATTGCCAGAAGATAGAGCCTCGGGCCTGAAGAGCGCGGACGCTATCATGGTATTCAATGCTTTTCGGGTCGTCGCCGAGGAAAATGTTGTGTGTGGCCCACACGCCGGTCTTCGGGTCTTTCACTCTCCACTGCTCGCCCAGTGAGTACTTGACCCAGAGTGGGTCGCTTGCATTGATCGGGAAACCGCGTCCCGCGATTCCGACCACGGTATTGATGTCCGGAAACGCGAGCCCATAAACGTCCCGGTGCGCGTTGAGGTAGTTCTGGGTGATGTGGAGTGGGCTCCGCTCGCCGTTGATTTCGCCCACATCGAACAGTTGTCGGTGCTTCCCCTTGAGGTCATCGAGCCAGGAGAGATCCCACTCCGCCGATTCACGGCGTTTTCGTGCCGTTGTGTTCCCGCCGGCGTGGAGTCTCTCCGGCGAGATGAACGCGAGTCCGGTGAACGCGGCGACGCCAGTCAGGAACGAGCGCCGGTCCCCCCCGATCGGAAGGCCAAACATATATCCTCCTTGGCGAGCAATCGCGACAAAGATTACAACCCCACGCAACCGTCGGGCTGAATTCTAATCCGGGGAGGCCTCCGGAGGCGACTTGCCTCAGATTTCGGTACTGGGTCGACCAACGACCCAGATTTCGAGAAGATGGGGGCTACGAGGAACCCACTCGGAATCCGTCGAGAGCGGAACGGAACCCGTCCGTAACCGCCACCGGTCGCTGAGTGTCGTAATCGAACATCACCATCACCGAGTCCGAGTTTGCGGCGCCGGTTTCGTTCGCAACAATTGTCTGGCTCAGGGTGAAGCTGGTGCGGCCTATCTTTGTCACCCATGTGTCGACATAGACCTGATCGTCCACTTGTACCTGCCGCCGGAAATCGACTGCGACCCGGGCGAGGATCCCGTTTCGTGGCGCCAGGCCAAGCGACTCCAGAAAGGTCAGACGCGCGGTTTCGAAATACTGGACCAAGCTCACGTGGTTTACATGGCCCATCATGTCGGTGTCGCCGAACCGAACTTGAACCTGGATCCGATGTTTGCGCGGACCGTCGGAGTCGATCGTCACCGCTGTCCTCAGCGTTGAGGCGGCAGGACGCCGACCTCGATCTGAGTGGGCCGCTCAGCGCTGTGGTAGATCCGCATCGTGGCGGCTCGAAAATCACTTGGCTTCGCCTGAAAGATGTTGCGCACGAAGGTCTGTGGGTTTCGGTCGATATGAGGGAACCAGCTGCTTTGGATTTGAACCATGATGCGGTGGCCCCTTTTGAACGTGTGGAGGATATCGGGCATCACGAATTGGATCGAATCCGGTTGGTTGGCCGCAAGCGGAACTGGATGTTCGAAGCTCCGCCGGAAACGCCCCCGAAATGGTTCGCCGCGAACCAACCGCTGATACCCGCCAAGACGAAACTTGGGGAGGTCGGTTCCCTGATCCTCGACGCCTGGGGCGTCTTCCGGATATACGTCGATCAACTTCACAATGAAATCGGCGTCAGTGCCGCTGGTGGCGACATACAACTTCGGCGCGAGTGGCCCGGCGATCGTGATGTCCTCAGCGAGGGGTTCGGTCTGATAAACGAGCACGTCGGGGCGGCGAGATGCGAACCGTTGATCCGCGGTCATGTATTCACGAGGGAGACCGAAATGGATCCAATCGACAGTGGGAACTGGCTTGGCGGGGTCGCTGAGATACTCGTCATAGGGGGCGCCCGCACCCCTGGCAGGTGGCGTAAACGTGAGTTTACCGCCCGCGTGTAAATAGACGGATTTCCGCTGGATGTTCGCTGGAGGCCAGGCGTCGTAGCGACGCCAGAGGTTGGTCCCCGTCTCGAATACGTTGGCTTCGGAAATGTCGGGCTTCGGTCCACCTTTGAGAAAATAGCGGAAGAAGGGCAACAGGATCTCATCCTGATAGTGCGGTGAGGTCGGCCCGCCAAACTCGGCATGACCGAGTCTGCTCCCGTCGTCGAAAAGCCACTGGCCGTGGAACCAGGGTCCCATGACGATTGCGTTGAACGCGCCGGGGTTGTTCGCCTCGACCGCGCGATAGCCCGCCAACGGTCCAAACAGGTCTTCCGCGTCGTACCACCCCCCGACGTAGAGGAACGCGGCCGTCACGTGTTTCAGATGAGGGCGGAGGTCTCGAACCTTCCAGAACGCGTCATGGTTGGGGTGCGAGGTCATCTCCACCCAATCCGGGGCAGTGCCTTTGAAGACGTTTCGCTCCAGGTTGCCGAGGGGGCCGGTCTCGAGAAAATACTTGTAGCCATCTCCGGTGCCGGGTTTGAACGGGAACTGTGGGTCGGGGCCGACTTCTTTTCGGGGACCACGATTGAACGAGGTGAAAAAGGGGAACGGATGCGCGAGCAGAAACGCGCCGTTGTGATACAGGTCGTCTCCGGCGGCGACATCGATCATGGGGGCCTGAGGCGAGCAGGCGACGAGCGCGGGATGGGAGTCGATGCAACCGGCGACGGTGTAGAAGCCGAGGTAGGATATGCCCCACAGGCCAACCTTGCCATTGTTCCGGGGCACGTTTTTGAGCAACCACTCGATGGTATCGTAAGTGTCGCTGCTCTCATCGACGTCCTTCGGGCTCCTTTTCACCGGCTTGTGTGGTGTCTCCTGGATGAAGGTGCCTTCCGAGTAGTTCCGCCCGCGCACATCTTGATTCACGAAGATGAATCCCTCTCGTTCGAGCCCGCGACCGGGCCCGACGTAGGTAGGGTACTTTTCTTCCTCATAAGGCTCGATGCCGTAGGGTGTCCGATACATGAGGAAGGGGTACGTCCGAGATGTGTCGCGGGGAACGAAAATATGGGTTCGGAGCTTAACCCCATCTCGCATTGGAATATTGGCCACGACCTTGCGATAACGCGTTTGGATGGAATCGGCGGCCGCCGGGTCGAAAAGGGATTGCCCGATCACCGCCTTCGGGCTTTGAACCACGAACACGGCTAACAGCCAACCGGTCCGGGCAAACGATCGATTTGCGAACATGGGCACTCCCACTAAGCGGCGTTGAAGTCGGACAGTCGCTAGCGTCGATTCGTCAGTGCGGTCTCACCGGAGAAAAGCCTTGATCCGCGCATTCAAGAACTTCGCATCCGTGGGATTGCTGGCGGCACCAGCGGTGTGCCCCCAAAGCGAGGGGATCGGCATGAACACAACGCGGGGAATGAAGCGGCGTTCGTACTGGGCGTCGCCGAGCGGAAAGTATAAATCGGTGGCCGATGGCATGTAGAGAAACGGGGCCTCGATCGAGCGGAGAGCCTTCTCCACGTCACCGTTGAAGCCTTTCGTACCGCCCACATCGTGGTATTCCCACGTGCGCGCCTGAAGGATGAGATTGTTGGCGTCGGCACCGGGAATGAAGTTCTTCCGGAAGTTCTCCATCACCTGCTGATAGGTTCCGCCCGGAGGCACCAGGGCTTTCCAGAGTCCTTTTCGCCACCACTCTTGTGAGAACAACCAGGCGGTCCACACGATCGCGAACGCTTCCATTCCCTTCTGCGGCTGCACGGTGTAATCGCCGCTTAGAAAGGCGCTGTCGGCGGTAAGCGCAGCGATCTGCCCTTCGAGCCGGACGACGCCGTGGGGGTAGGTCTTGGCGGTCCCGGCGGTTGCGACCACCCGATCCGCGAATTTGGGGTAGCTCACTGCCCACTGAAACGCCTGCTGGGCCCCCATCGAGAATCCGATGATGGCCTTCAGGTGCGTGATGTGGAGTTCGTCCATGAGCAGGTGATGAACCGCTTCGACGTTGTCCCGGATGGTCACCAGCGGGAACCTCGGTCCATGAAAGGGCTCGGGTGTGTTGCTGGGGGAGGATGAGCGGCCGTTGCCGAACAGTTCGGTCATCACCAAAAACACCTTATTGGTGTCGAGGGCTAACCCAGGTCCGACCAACCAATCGTAGCCGTGGTGATCGGCCATGTAGTGGCTTGGCAAAAGAATTGCGTTGTTGCGGCGGGCGTTGAGTTTGCCGTACGTCGCATAGATCACTTTGGCGTTGGAAAGCGTGACGCCGTTTTCGAGTGTGAAGTTGCCCAGCGTGAATTCATGATGGCTGGCACCATCCGGCCGGGGCGGAGCAGGGTCTTGAGCCAGTAGGTCCTGGCCATAGCCCCATGTCGCGGCGGACCAGCCCAGTACCAGCGATAGCCGGACCAGCGAGGACAAGCGCAATCGCGCGGTGGATTCAGAGCTCTTGCGTGATCGGGGCATGGGCGTCTCCGCCGTGTGAGGATTGTAGTGCGTCAATTGGTCCAAGACTTCGTTGCGTTCATTTGGCGGCCGCGAACGTATCGCACGCACCGATCCGGCCGGATTCGAATCCGCGCTTGAACCAGTCCATGCGCTGCGCGGATGTCCCATGGGTGAAGGACTCCGGGCTCACTCTTCCGGTGGCCATCTTTTGGAGGCGGTCGTCTCCCACGGAGGCCGCCGCCCGGAGTCCTTCGTCAACGTCTCCCGGCTCAAGCACGTTCTCCCCCGCCGTGCCCTTTCCCCACACGCCCGCGTAGCAATCGGCCTGCAGCTCCATCCGGACCGAGAGCGCGTTAGCGGCGCCCGGCTGAGATTGCTGGGCCTCACGCACCTTGGCCTCGGTACCGAGCAGTTTCTGCACATGATGGCCGAATTCATGGGCCAGAACGTAAGCCTGGGCGAAATCGCCGGGCGCGCCGAACCGATCCTTGAGCTCCTGAAAAAAGCCAAGATCGACATACACCTTTTCGTCGCTCGGGCAATAGAACGGCCCGGTGGCGGCTTGCGCATTCCCGCACGCCGATTCGATGGCATCGCGGAACAGATCGAGTTTCGCATGCCGATACTGGACTCCCGAGGCCGGCAGAGTTTTTTCCCAGAACGACTGCACATCAGTGAGCACAAAATTAACGAACTTCACGAGTGAGTCTTCCGCCGCGGAGGACTGGACCGGTCCGGAGCCGGTAGCCACCGGAGCATCACCGGTCGCGCCCACGAGACTGAAGAAATCCCGCTTGAACACGACACTCAGGATCACCAGAATGATCACACCGCCCGCTCCCAGGCCGCGCATGCCGCCAAACGACGATCCACCGCCCCCACCTTCGCCGCGCCGATCCTCGAGATCATCACTCTGTGGTCCGGAAGTCCAGCGCATCATGTTCTCCTTTGCATTGGCTACTTGCTGTTCGGACGGTGCGAGATTCGAATTCTAGCTGAGCGGCGGCGCCGCCGCACTCACAAACGAGGCGACCCCTCATCGAACCTGGTGTAGCACCCCAATACTATCCAGCGCGCGAAGGTACTCCACGATGAGTTCGAGCGGGACCGGGCCGTAGATCGCCGAGGCTGCGTCTCGTATCCGCTGGGCCGTTCTCCGGCCATCCGCGAGGTTCAAGACTTCGTAGGCATAGTCGTCGCCGGCTGCGCGGAGTCCTTGATACTGCAATAGCCGGAGATTTCCCGCCCGTTCCGGCCCATAATGGTCCGTGAAGTAGTCGTAGGCGAAGACCGACATCGGGCCCTTGACCGCGGGATTTCGTGCGAAGACCAGCGCGCCGTCGCCCGCCGATGGCGCCGTGGGTTGACCCGCTCCGGCGGTCGCACTTTCGAGGCGCGCGAGAAAGTCATTTGCCTGGGCCCGAAGGGGCTCCGGAAGTTTGAAGAAGCGCTCGATCGAGCTCACGACCCCTTGTTCGAACTCCCAATGGAACCGAGTGAGCGCTGCCGCCTCACCCACTGGGAGCGCGGCGCGGCGGTCCAACATGGTGCCGGTGCGCCGCATTGTCCCAGCCACCAGCATGTTCCAGAGCGCAGGGCCGTCGCTCGCACTCAGATTGGCGAGAATGTGGCCCGAGGCGGCGCCGATGAACGCGGCGCGCTTCAGCTTGGTTGGGTCGATGTTTGCCGCGGCATCGAAGTTGGTGTGGATGTAGCGGTCGGGCCAATCCGCGAGGTAAATCGCCGGGATCGCAAACGAAGCATCGGTGTAGATCTCATGGTCGCTCCCCCGAGAAAACTCCGCCAACTCGGCGCCGAGGGGCTCTTTACTGCCTTCCGGTGCAACGAGTGGGTATACGGCTTTCCCGGTACTGGCATAGGCCAGCGATTGTTGATTGACCCATTCAGCCACCGCCTGACCCACGTCGCTGACGAACGAGGGCAGGCTTGCGGGCCCTCGGTGGGCGTGGAAAATCGATTTCGTGACGGCCCCTCCGCCCACCATGTCCATGTGAATCACACCTTTGATCCGACCTGCCAAAGCCGGTCGCGAATTCAACCAGGCCGAAGTGCCTTCCATTTCCGGAGGCCAAATGAATCGGAGAGTCCGGGCTGGGCGCGAGATTTTTCCCTCGGCGATCAGCTTGGACAAGGTGCGCGCGACCTCGAGAATGGTGGCGCACCCGCTCGCGTTGTCATTGGCACCAGGGCGTTGATGGTCCAGGTGACAGCTGAACGCGATTTCCTCCTCCCGGAGCCGAGGGTCCGCGCCGGGAATCGTGGCGGTCAGGACCTCGTAGTATCCCGGTCGCCGGGCGGCGCGAACGGTTGCCTTGAGCCGGATAGCCTCTCCTCCGTTGAGTCGCTGCCGCAGCTCCCGGCCGACCTTGAGCGACACCTGGAATCCGAAGGTCTTGAAGGGAGCGTAGCTGTCGAGATGTCCCCAGCGGATCAGGTTCTCGTCCTCGCCCCACCAAGCGGTATGCTGGTTCTGGGCGTAGCTCAGGACCCCGAGGGCCCCATAACGAGCGACGGCGAGCGGAGCGACTGGGCCCGGCTGGCCGGCCGCCAAGACGATTTTTCCCCGAACCTCCTTTCCCACATAGTCGTTTTCCGTCGTGCCCTCTCCAACATCCACTAGGTCGGCCTCGACTTCGGCGCTGTCACTGTCCTCCGTCAAACTGATGGGGAGCGCGTCCCAACTCGCCAATCGCACGGCCGGCGTCCACCGCCCACCCGAAGAGCGAAGCTCCCAGAGCTCCGCGAAGTCCGCGTCCCAGGCGGGTCTCGCCTTCTGGGTCCCATAGAAGGTCTTGCCGTCGGCCGGAAAGGAGTCGACGTGGATATCGGCCAAGCCATAGCTTCGGGCTTGTTCCGCCAGGTGCATGATGGCGGCGTGGAACCCTCGGGACCCCCGCATTCGGTGGAGCCGACTCAAAAACTCCAGATTGCGCTTCGCCGCCTCGCCGGAGAGCTCTTGCGCAAGAGGCGCGACGAGCGCCTCGGAAATCAACGGTGCCTGTTGGCCGGCGACGACCGCTGGCATGCAAGTGCCTAGGGCCGAAAAGATCGTGACGAACGAGCATCTCGCGAATGACAAGGTCACCTCGTCGGCTTGGCGTAAGGTGGTGGCTCGGGGAGCACTCGGCCGATGTTCACGAGGGTCGCCCCCTTCCACATGGAGGGAACTCCGCGGATGAAAGTCACGACGCCGGAAGCGGGGGCCCGTACCTCGCCGGTGCGGCGGCCCAGGAAATCCGTCGTATACCCGATCGGCATGCCCTCGGTGACGAAGGTTCCCCGCCCCACGGTCGCGTAAAACATCCCGTCGCCATCTCCCGCTACCCGAGCTCCCGCATCGAGCCAAACCGGATGCTCCACCAGGCGAACCGGTCGATCGAGCATTCGGAGAGCTCCCATGACGTTGAGCGTTCCATCGATCAGGGCGGCCACATCGTCGGAGAGAACTATGCCGCTCCGCCCCGCCTCGGCGATGACAACGGTTTTGCCCAAGGCGAGCGCATGACCGCCCACGTTGCGGCGGCTCACTGGACTCGTCAGGTCCATATCCAAGATGATGATATGATCGAGGCCAAATGCCAGCGCGAGGGCTTTCCCGGCCGAATCCTGAGCCGCCACCCCTCCGCGAAACCAATAGGCATAAGGACGGAGATCCTCATCCAGGTCGCCGCCATGCAGGTCGAGAATAACGTCTGCCGGCTTGATGATCTGGTCGGCCACTGCGGCAAGCGCTCGCTGCGTTTGAGTGCCTGACGCATCACCCGGGTATTGCCCGTTCATTCCTTTGCCATCGACCGGATTGGCGTGCACCGTCATTTGGCGGAACGAAGCCAGATTCAGGAGCGGCGCGATGATAACCGTCCCCGCGATGGTCTTCGGGTCGAGCCGAGCGATCAGGCGGGTGAGTGCCACGGTCGAGGTGTATTCGGTTCCGTGGCTACCCGCGATGACCGCGAGGACCGGTCCCGGTCGAGTGCCATACACTACCGCCACCGGAATGGCGGTGCCGGAGTCGACCCCCGGGGCGACGATAATTGCGCCGTATGCGGTTTCGCCTCGGCGTGCAACCGCCGTCCCCACAGTCACGGGCCCACGATCGACCTGGGCCAACACCGTGCCCGGCACGGCAACCATGAGTGCCAACGTTGCACGCCATTTCAGTCCGGCTGTCATTGGTCCTCTCCTCTATTCGGAACGCTACCTGGGGGCTGTGAAGGAAATGATTGAGTCAGTCGGGTATCCACGAGTGCCCAGAGCATGGCTTCCGGACCGAGAAAGGGCAACCGGGCTCATCGCTTTGGTTGCGCCTTGCGGGGATCTACCGAAGGGGGCTCGAGGTACGGTACGGGGCGATCCGGGGATACCTTGTCATTCGACAATACGGGTGATATGTTCAATTGTCGAAGCTTGAGGCATCACTCCAAACCGGAGGATCTGGGATGACCGGTCGCGCCGACCTCCTGCAAGGCACGCTAGACCTCTTGATCCTCAAAGCGCTACTCCTCGAGTCGCTGCATGGTTGGGGAATCTCCAAACGCATTCGCCAGCTCTCCGATGAGGTCCTCGAGGTCGGCCAGGGAAGCCTCTATCCCGCGCTTTACCGCCTCGAGGATCGGGGCTGGGTTGCTTCGGAATGGGGGGTGAGTCCGGAAGGACGACGCGCAAAGTTCTACACTCTCACTCCTCTCGGAAAAAAACAGTTCCTCGCCGAGCGGTCGCAATGGCGACTCTTCTCCACTGCCGTTGAAGGCGTTCTCCACGCCCAGTGAGGAGCCTATGAGTGTTTCGATTTCTCAATGGCTGTCCCACCTCGGACGTCGTCTGCGAGCCCTTCGACATCCTGAAGTGCTCGACCGCGAGTTGAACGAGGAGATGCGCTTCCACGTCGAGAGCGAGGCGGCTGAACTCGCCCGCACCCACGGACTCGCTCCGGACGAAGCCCGCCGACGTGCCCATGTAGCATTCGGCGGCGCGGCGCAATACACCGAGGAACACCGCGATGCACGTGGCTTCCGCTGGCTGGCCGACTTCTCGCGAGATGTTCGGTACGCTGTTCGCGGGCTCCGACGGAGCCCTGGTTTTTCTGTTTCGGCAGTCCTCGTCCTCGCCCTCGGCATCGGAGCCAGCACCGCAGTGTTCAGCGCCGTCACGGCCGTTCTGCTCGATCCGGACTATGACGGGCTCGTTGCCATTTTTCAACAAAACTCCCCCACCAACAGATGGACTCTTTCTACCGTGGACGTCCGCGCGATCGAAGCCCAGCAGCGAAGCTTCTCTACGGTCGGCGCCATCCGGTCGCGCCAAGTCACCGTGTCGGCAGGTGCCGAACCGCAGCGGGCGGAAACCGGGTCGGTGACGTCGGGCTTCTTCCGCGCCCTTCGGATCCGCCCGGCGCAGGGCCGCAGTATCGAGCCGAGCGATGAGCCGCCTGGTTCCCCTCCAGTGGCGGTGATCGGAAACGGATTCGCGATCCGGACCTTTGGCAACGAGTCCAGCGCGTTGGGGCGAACCCTCACGATCGACGGGATCCCCCACACCGTGGTAGGCGTTCTCCCGGTGGGATTGACCGAGATGGCCGGCTACCGAAATGAGATCTGGTCTGCACTCCAGTTAGCCCAGCCGGACCGTCGAGGACCGTTCGGGCTACGGGTGCTCGGCCGTTTGAGCAACGGGGTGACGCTCGACGCAGCGCGGCGGGACCTCGCGGGAATCAGCGAACGTCTCTTCCCGCTATGGGCGTCCAGCTTTCAGGACCGTGAGGCACGCTTGACGCCGCATGCCATGCGAGACGTTGTGCTTGGGAGTTCGCAACAGATGTTGAGCATCTTCTCGGCTGCTGTCTTGCTCGTGCTACTCATCGGAATCGCCAATATCGCGAGCCTGATGCTCGTTCGCGTGACGGGCCGGGGGCATGAGATTGCGCTTCGCACTGTGCTCGGCTCGACCTCAGGACGTATCGTCCGGCTGGTCGTGACGGAGAGCATGGTGCTCGCGGGCGTGGGCGCGGTGGCCGGGATTGCGCTCGGTGCCTTTGCCCTTCGAATTCTTCCCTCGGTGGTGCCGCGTATGCCGGGGTTGAATGAGGCGCACCTCGATGCACGTGCGGTGGCTTTCGCGATTGGTCTTGCTCTGTTGGCCGGTCTCATCGTGGGGTCCTCTCCCGTCGCACTTCTGCTCCGGCGCACGCCGGTGCTCGGCTTGCAAGGGGGCGGACGCACGATCGGCGGGGGCGAGCGTTCCCGGACGATGCGCGGAGTGTTTGTGGTAGCGGAATTTGCGCTATCGCTCCCACTGCTCGCCGGCGCCGCGCTATTGCTCAACAGTTTTCTCCGACTGCAGCAAGTTGACCCCGGCTTCGATCCGCGCCGAATTCTCAGCGTCCGCGTCTCGCTCCCGTCCGCGCGTTTTCGAGCCGACAGCTCGATTTCGGGCTACTGGGCTCTCGCGCTCCCGTTGGTACGTCAGGTGCCCGGAGTGCTGAGCGCGGGGCTTGGATCGATGCTGCCGCCCGATGAAACGGGCAACGTCAATAATTTCGACCTGATGGACAAACCGGTCCCGCCCGGCGGCGCCCAGCCCACGGCGCCCTGGCCGACCGTAACGGACGACTACTTTACCGCGCTCGGCGTGCCGCTTCTGGACGGCCGTCTGTTCACATCCGGAGACACGGCGGGGGCGCCGCCGGTGGTTGTCGTCAGCCGCACGTGGGCCCGGCACTATTTCCCGGATGGGCCGGTTTTGGGTCGTCAGCTCATTTCCGGCGGGTGTGTCGCATGCCCCCGAACGACCGTTGTGGGTGTGGTGGGCGACGTGAAGTACGAAGGCCTGGGCGGCGGCGGCGGCGCGGTGTACGATCCGCTGACGGCGGGATGGTTTCGCGACGTAAACCTCTTCGTGCGGACGGCCGAATCGCCCGGGACTATAGTCGATCGGGTTCGAGCCGCACTTCGCTCGGTGGACCCGAGCGTTCCATTGGAGGACGCCGCGCCCATGGAAGACCGACTCACATCTTCCATGGCAAGCAATCGACATTGGACCGGACTATTGGGCAGTTTCGCCATCATCGCCGTTGGGCTCGCGGCAGTAGGCATCTTCGGCATGATCTCGTTTACGGCGAGCGCCCGGCGTCGCGAGATCGGTGTTCGCATGGCCTTGGGGGCTCGACGAAGTACGGTGGTGAGCATGATCGTGCGCCGAGGCATGGGGCATGCCGCGTTGGGTGCGGGGATCGGCCTCATGGCCGCAGTGTTGGGGACCCGCTGGCTCGAAGGATTCCTGTATGCCGTGAGCGCATCGGATCCGGTGACGCTGCTCTCGGTGACACTATTGCTCTTGGCTGTGGCTTTTGTGGCTTGTTGGTTGCCGGCGTGGCGCGCGGCGGGGTTCGATCCGGTAGAGGCGATTCGGCTCGAGTAGTTTGAACCGAGAAGATCCATCCACCCCAAGAGAACCGAGAATGGCGGGTCGTCGACGCCGTCGCTACCGTTCTGCCAGTTATTGCTTTTATAGTTCTATCATGATACCTTTAAAGCTCAAATGCGATGCTTTTACAGCATATGTTGAGGTAGGCAGGGCTTCAAGGAACGCACTCGATCGAGCTCGCGCTTCAACGTGTCGGTGAACTCCTGGAGGCGGAAGGCCAAGAGTGCTCCATCGTGATTGTGGGCGGTGCGGCACTGAACCTTGCGCGGTTCATAGAACGCTCGACAAGGGACGTTGACATCCTCGCAACTGGCGCTCAACAGTCGGACGGCAGCATCCGATTGGAACGTCCTGAAGAGCCTCTGCCGCAAGTGCTACTCAAAGCCACGGAGTTGGTGGCTCGCGACCTGGGGCTAGAGCTGGATTGGCTCAATACCGGACCTGCCCAGCAATGGAATCATGGCCTTCCGCTCGGACTACCGGAGCGGGTCACGTGGCGTCGATTCGCTGGACTCCAGGTCGGAGTCGTTGGCAGGCTGGACCTCATCCACTTCAAGCTGTACGCCGCCGCAGATCACGAACTGAAAAGCCGACATATGCAAGATCTCCTATCGCTGACCCCGACCGCCGAGGAGCTGAAACAAGCGGCTGATTGGATAAACGAGCAGGCCGTTGGATTGGACCTCGACGGGGTGATCGAAGATGTCCTCAGACATTCTTCATAGAACCGCGGCCAACCTGAAGGAGGCGGTTGTCAATCTGCTCTGGCGGCAGTGGGCTGCAGTGGGTGGTGCGGCGCCGACAGTACCTGCCCATGCGCTGGTCGATCCTGAAATACTCGTGCTGACATCGGTGGCTCTTCGTGAGGCCGAGCCAAGATTGCAGGTGGTGATGGAAGACTGGCTCAGAGTGGGTGCCTCGCTCCTGAGCGTGCAACGTTTCAACAATATCAGGAAGGGGTTTCCTGAGGACATCGCGGAAGCAATTCCCCGTATAGCATTCGTGGCCGAGCACGTGGCCAAGGATGCCCGTTGGAAGAAACTGACGCTGGGGATTGACCACTCGTTAGGGGATCAGTCACGCCAAGAAAAGCCTCGAACAGCGGCTCCTAGTCTGTTGGACCCCGCGGCGCTCATGTTGCGCCTTCGAAGTGCCTTTGGGGTGAGTGTGAAGTCGGACCTGCTCGCGACAATGCTTGGACTCGGTGATCGATCCGCGTCACTTTCCGAGCTCGCCTTGGCAACCCAGTACAACAAGTCTGCCGTGGGCCGAGCGCTCGGAGATTTGGCTGCCGCAAGGATGATCTATCGCAATCAGGATTTCCCAACCGGGCACGTCAGCTATTCGCTTTCGCCCGTTCGATGGAAAGACGTGCTCACGCTGGATAGCGTAAACAACTTAGCTCCCTCACGAGGCTGGGTTGAGGTCCTCTCATACGCCGCAAAGTTTCTCCGGTGGGCGGCAGAACGGGAACGTAGCTCAACAACCGATTACGTGTTGGGCACGACTTGGCGGACGCTCGCCGAAGAGAGTTGGCCTGTCTTCGTAAGAACGAGAATCGTAAATGAATATGGACCAGGCCCCATCGCACCGGATCCGAACGTTTTGGCTGAGTACCATGAACGTCTCACCTGGTGGATCGGCGAGAACGCGTAGGCCTCATGGTGTGCCGTTGGTTTGACTCAGCCGATACAGAAGCACCGCGGCTCGCTTGGTCAACATCGGCAACGTGCTCAGGTCCGCGACCTCCTTTGCGGTGTGATCGTCCCAACCTGCCAAGCCGATACCATCAATGGCCATTGGCACCAACCCGGCCGTGAAGGAGATGTCGGCGGCACCGGCCTTGAGCGGATCCGTTGCGGTAACCGAGTCGTAGCCCAGGTCGCGGTTAGCCTGGTCCGCCGCATGCAGGAGCCGCATATTTCCTTCCGTTGGAGCGAGCGGCGGGTACCCATCCTCAAAGGCTATTTCGGACCGGGTTTGCGGAAGGTGCTCGGCCACAATCCCCCGCATAGTTGCCTTGGCGCGGGCCAGCTGATCCGCTGACAGGGTTCGGAGGTCTCCGGTCACCGACATATACTCGGCCACCACATTGCTCTTGCCCGCCGCACTTCCTCGCTCGCCGCTGCTATCGAGGGCCACCGATGTGCCCCCCAGGGCAACTCCCGGGTTGAACGTCAGATACTGTTGGCCCATCAGCCGTTCCCGAAATGCCTGAAGAATGCGTGCGGTCTCAAAGATTCCCCCCGGACCGACGTCTTCCCGGAAGATCTGCGAGGAGTGCGCGGCAGTGCCTTTCACTGTGAGGTTCCATGAAGCTACGCCGCGACGAGCGATGACCGCTTTATGCGGATCCCCCGAGCCGTCTTCAAATCCGATGGCGATGTCCGCTCGCTGGGCCAGATCGGTGAGACTCTGGCGGGCGAGAGCGAGCGGATGTCCCGGTTTCTCCTCGTCCCCGTTCATGATCACCATGATGTTCATCCGGTCCAATGCGCCGGCCGCTTTCAGCGCCTTGAGCGCCTGGATGATGATGACGTCGCCACCTTTCATGTCGATGATGCCGGGACCTCTGGCTCGCTTCTGGTCAATGCGTTCAAACCGCTGAAAGGGATGATCCGGTTCGAACACCGTGTCCAGATGTCCAATGAGGAGAATTCGGGGTCCGATACCCGAATGTTCCGCCACCAGGTGTCCCGCTCGATGAAATGCCTCACCCTCGTCCCACCGCGTCATGAAGCCAAGAGCATCGAGCTCGCCCCGCAGAATTGTTCCGACTTGGCGAACACCGACGAGGTTGAGAGTGCCACTGTTGAGGTTCACGATCCGTTCAAGCAGCGCTAGCGCGGAGTCATTGTTGGCGTCGACCGAACGGGCAATCGCTTGTTCGACGCGGGTAAGGGGGGATTGGGCTGGGCTTGTGCTTGGCGATGCCAGTATGATGGCGACTGCCACCCGGTAGCGAAATGATCGGATCGATGTCGGCATGGTCGCAGGATACCCTCGTGGAGATATCCACGCCAAGAGGCGACGGGTCGAGATCTACACGGATTGAGCCGGCCTCCCCATATGTAACGCCATCAGTCGGACCGCAGCACGTCGCTCGGGTCCGCTCGGCTCACCCGGATCGCCGGAAGCCACGACGCCAATGCCGAGGTGACGAGCGCAAGCAGAGGCACGAGTACGAAGGTCGCCGGATCTGTGGGCGCGACGTGATACAGCAGAGTGCGCAAGGCCCCCGTCGTCGCAAGCGCGGCTCCAACGCCGAGCGCTACGCCGAGCAAAGTCACTACCACACCGTGGCGGACGACGATCCACTGTACCTGTCCCACTCGGGCACCGAGCGCGATGCGAATGCCCATCTCGCGGGTGCGTCGGCGCGCCAGTTGCGCTACCACGCCGTACACGCCGACCAGCCCTAATACCACGCCCACCAAGGCAAAGGAAAGGAGGAGCGCGGTGAGAAACCGGTCGCGAGCGAGTGAGGCCATACGCACCTCGTCCATCGTCTGCATCGAGCTGATGGCGAGGCCGGGATCGAGCTGTGCCACGATCTGGCGCACGGCCGGGCCGAGCGTTGCTGGATCACCTCGGGTGCGAACCAGGAGTGTCATGGCGCTCCTCGCCTCCTGGGAATACGGGGCGACAAACTCCGGCTGCGGCGACTCCGCCAGCGACGCCTGTCGCTCATCGGCCACCACGCCAATGATGGTGCGCCACGTGGACATGGAATCCGGAATCCGGTCGAAAGCCACTCGCTGCCCGATTGGGTTTTCCCCCTGGAAGTAGGTTCTCGCCAGGGTTTCGTTGATGAGCACCACGTACGGCGCCTCTCGCCGGTCCGCGTCAGTGATGAAACGGCCCCGCAGCAACGGTACCCGCATCACCTTGTGATACTCCCTGCTGAGTTCACGGTGGATGGCCTGAGTCCCCTGGTCGGGAGTTGGGTGTCCCGCAATCGAGAACTGACTGCTCCAGCTGGGTGGGCCGAGCGGAACTTGGGAAACCAAAGCGGCAGCCTCGACGCCGGGCAACGCGCGCGCCCTCGCTTCGAGTTCGTCGTAAAACGAAAGCACCTTCCGAGTGCTGTCGAATCGAATGCCGGGAAGCACGATCCGTACAGCCAGCACCCCCTGAGATTCGAAGCCTGGCGCGACCCCTTGGAGCACGAGATAGCTCCGGACCAGTAACCCAGCGCCGAGTGTGAGTGCGATCGCCAGCGCGACCTGGCACACCAGGATCGCGTCGCCGAGTCGTCCGCTACGCAAGCTGCCGCTGGCCGTTCGCCCCTCCTCGTGAAGCGCATCCGCGGGGATCCGCCGTCCCATCCAAACGGCCGGTGCGATCCCGAAGAGCAGCGCGCTCAATGCGGTTCCGGCCACCGCATACGCGAGAACGCCCCAGTTCATCGATAGATCCTGCACCGGGAGCATTCCCGGTGGCTGCATTGCGACGAGGATCCGAGTTCCCCAACCGCCGAGCGCCACGCCGGCCGCCCCGCCCAGGGTTGCAAGCACGAGGCTCTCCGCAAACGCCATCCGAACGAGCCGCCCTCGGCCCGCGCCGAGCGCCAAGCGAAGCGCCGCTTCGCGCTCCCGCCCGGCTGCCCGCACGAGTAAGAGGTTGCCCACATTGGCGCAGGCGATCAAGAGCAGGACGGCTACCGAGCCGAACATGACCAATAGGGGGAGACGCGTACTTCCAATGAGAAAATCGTGGAGCGGGGTAAGACCTGCGCCCATGTGGGTATTTGTCGCCGGGTAATCGTGTTCAAGTCGAGTGACGACCGCCTGAAACGCTGCGTTGGCACTCTCGGCCGTGGCCCCAGGCTTGAGTCGCGCCACCGTTCGGACAAAGTGCGCTCGCCGGAACCAGACCTGGGTCCGCGCGGTGGGGTCCCACCCGACCGCCTGCCACACATCCACGTCGAGGCCGGGATAGGCGAACCGCTCCGGGAGAACCCCGGCGACCTCGACGGACTGCCCATCGAGTTGTACCGTGCGGCCGACGAGCCCGCGGTCAGCGCCGAAGACATCGCGCCAGCAGCGATAGGACAGCACCGCCGCCGAGGGGCCGCCTGTGCTCCAGGTCTCGCTCGGCCGGAGGGTGCGTCCGAGGAAGGGACGAATGCCCAACACCTCGAAGAAATTTCCCGTCACGACCTGTGCGGGGAGGAGCCGCGGCGCGCCGGAGCCGGTGAGCGTCACGGTCCCGGGGAAGCTCGGGTAGGCCGCGACATCCGCGAACGCACTCACTTGTTCTTGCCAATCGATGTAGTTGGCCGGCGCGGCGTCTTCCTGATACCAATGAAAGTCGGGATTCTTCTCCCACAGGGCGACGAGGCGGTCGGGTTGCTGAAAGGGAAGCGGCCGAATCATCACCGCGTTCACCGCCGAGAAGATGGCCGTGTTGGCTCCGATGGCGAGGGCGAGTGTTAGGATCGCCGCGGTCGCGACTGCGGGGCTCCGCCGGAGGGAGCGGAGTGCGTACCGCCCATCGGTCAGTAGATCGTCGAGCCACTCGGAGAGCATGAGGTGTCGTTCCCGACGTTCGGCGGAGTGCTGGAGACGGGCCCGTGCGCCGTGGATGCTATCACCCAGCCGGCCGAGTGCCTCGGCCCGCGCGGCGTCGGGGGCCATGCCACCGGAAACGAGAAAGTCCACCCGTTCCTGGAGGACGGACTCGAGCTCGGCATCGGCCTCATCCGCGGCCCAATCCGGCCGATGGAGAGCGAGCCGGAACAGTCGCCGCACCCCGGCGCGAACTCCCCGTTCGCTCATCGGGCACCTCCCTGTGAGGGAGTCCGCACCGCGAGGATGCCGGTGAGTGCCGCCACGGATTGGAGCACTGATTCCATCTCACGTTTGAGCTTGGTTCGGCCGGCCGGCGTGAGCGCGTAGTAGCGCGCCCGGCGGTTGTTCTCGGTGACACCCCACTCCGCCTTGAGGAGGCCGCGCTCCTCGAGGCGATGGAGCGCCTGGAGAAGGGCCGCGTCCTCGATAATGAGCTGGCCGTCGGCGCGCGCCTCGAGCCACCGGGTGATCTCGAATCCGTGGAGCGGGCCCCATGAGAGTGCCTTGAGGACCAGCACATCGAGGGTGCCTTTGAGCAGCGCCATCGTCCACCTCCTTCCACTAAGTTACTACCCAAAGCAACTAAGGCAAGGGTGGGGGCGGACCGTGCGGCGCATTGTGCTTCAGGGTGTATCGAGCTTGCGAGCGGATTGGGCTGCGCTTCCGGCTTGACAGATTGTCCGGAGTCTCTATCTTCTAGTAGAATGTCTACCAATAAGGCGGTCGACCGCGCCGCAATCCTCCAAGGTACCCTCGACCTGCTCATCCTCCGCACCCTCGCACTCGGCGCTCACCACGGTCACGGGATCGTCCTCGCCATCCAACACGGCTCGCGCGAAGCCCTCCTCGTCGACCACGGGTCGCTCTATCCGGCCCTCCAGCGCATGGAGGCGAACGGCTGGATCCGAGGCAAATGGGGCGTCTCCGACAACAACCGGCGAGCCCGGTTCTACGAGCTGACAGCAGATGGGCGGAAGCAGCTGTCCAAGGAGGCGGGTGAGTGGCGGCGGATTGCTCAGGCGGTGACACTCGTTTTGGGACCCGAGCTCGCAGGAGGCTAGTCCAGTGCGGTGGCAATTCTTCAAGCGGGCGCGGCGCGATGAGGATTTCGCCAACGAAGTGGCCTCGCACTTGGCGCTCGAGGCCGACCGGTTGGTGCAATTGGGCCTGCCGCCCGAGGAAGCCATGCGCGCGGCGCGGCGGGCCTTTGGAAACACCGCCACGGCGCGCGAACAATTCCACGAAGCCCACCGCGCCCTCTGGCTCGAGCACCTCACCCAGGATGTCCGATACGCCCTTCGAGCCATGCGGCGGCGACCCGGCTTCACCGCGATTGCCATTCTCACCATCGCCCTCAGCATCGGCCTCAACACCACCATCTTTTCAATCTTCGACGCGGTGGCGCTCCGCCCGCTTTCGCTCGGCGGTTCGAATCCGGTGTTGAGCCTCTATCAGGAGTTCCACCGGGCGCGGGGCGGGGGGCGAAAAGTGTCCGGCGGTGCCAGTTTATTTTCGCTACCGGAATACCTCGAGTATCGCGATCAGAATTCCGTCTTTTCCGGTCTCGCCGCGTACGTTCCGGAATTCACAGCGGCACTCGATACCGACGCGCGGCCGGTCCGCGGCCAGCTGACATCGTGCAACTATTTCGAGGTGCTCGAGGCCGCTCCGGTGATCGGTCGCGGCTTTGCTCCGTCCGAGTGCGTCGGGGACGACGCTGGTCCGGTCGCCGTAATCAGCCACGACCTCTGGCAAACCAAATACGCCGCCGATCCAGCCATCCTGGGCAAAACCGTGCGTCTGAACCGGATACCTCTCACCATCATCGGCGTGGCCGCGCCTGGTTTCCAGGGCACTGAAATCGTCGTCCCAACCTTCTGGGCACCTCTCACGATGCAGTGGGCCCTCTCCGGCCGCGCCGCGCAGGCGTCGCAACTTCACGAGGAGAATTTGAGTTGGCTCGCAGTGATCGGTCGTCTCAAAGAGCGCCTGACGCTCTCTGGTGCGCGTGCCAACTTGCGGGTGATAGCCGCGCGGCTGGATCAGAAATACTCCGGGCGCACGACGAGGTTGTTGGTTGAAAAGGCGCGCCTCCTGGCGCAGCCGGAAGCGCGTGGGATCGTGTTTGCTGTTGGCGGCGTGTTTCTCGCGGCAGTCGGCCTAGTTTTGTTGGTCGCCTGCGCCAATCTCGCGAACCTGTTTCTGGTGCGCGCCGCGTCGCGCCAGCGCGAAATCGCCGTGCGACTGGCCACCGGAGCGTCGCGCTGGCGCATCGTCCGCCAACTCCTCACCGAAAGTCTCTTGATCGCGCTCCTTGGCGGTTGCTTGGGAACCGTCCTGGCTCAAGGGTCGGCCTCCGCCATCGCAGCCCTGATCACCAGCGATCCCGGTTCGACCCCACTCCGCATTCCCGTTGGCATCGACCTGCGCGTCTTCGGCTATGCGCTCCTCCTCACGGTCGGCACCGGCTTGGCGTTTGGCCTGGCGCCCGCGTTGCAGGCCACCCGGCCCGACCTGATCCGCGCGCTCAAGCAGGAGGATTACGATCCGGAAGGGGGCCGTACGTGGCTGCGCCGGTCGCTGGTCGGGATTCAGGTCGCCGTCTGTCTGGTACTCCTGATGGCGGCTGGGCTGCTGCTGCGGGGATTGAAGCGCGCGCAGACCGTGGATCCCGGATTCGTCATGAATGGGGTGACTACCCTGTCGTTCGACTTGCAGCGCGAAGGCTATACCGCGGCCCAAGCGAGCGCTTTCGAGCTGGCCTTGGCGACAAGTCTTCGTGGACTCCCCGGTGTGGACGAGGTCGCACTCGCCGCAACAGTGCCGCTGGGCAGCGCCCATACCTCCTCACCATTCCGCGCGCCCGAGAATCCGCAACTTTCCGTGGAGCTCAACGTCGTCAGTGCGGGATTCTTCCGGAGTGTCCGCATTCCGCTGGTGCGGGGGCGAGATTTCAACTCGGCTGAAACCGCCGCCGGCGGCCACGTAGTGATCGTGAACGAATCGGCGGCCCGGAAATTCTGGCCCGGCCAGGACGCCCTCGGAAAGTTGCTGCACGATTCGCAGGACCGAGGCTACACCGTCGTCGGCGTTGCCCGAGACGCGGAAGTCAGTGCACTGGGCCAGGAGCACGTGCCCTTCCTCTTCTTTGCAGCGACGCCGAGCGAGGGCCTCGAGATCAAAACAGCGATCGTGAGGAGCACCGGTTCCGATCCCTCCTCCGCGATTCGGGCCGCGGCGCTTTCACTCGATCCTGATCTCCATATCAACACCGGGTCGCTCCGCGACGTGCTCGGTCCCTATCTTCAGGTCTCCGCGCTCACCGCGGCCCTCTCAGCAATCCTCGGCGCGCTGGCCCTGCTTCTGGCCTCGATCGGCATCTACGGAACGGTGGCATACGCGGTCTGGCGCCGGACCCGTGAGATCGGCATTCGGGCGGCCCTGGGTGCGGACTCCGGCAAGGTGATCGGCCTCATCGTATATCAGGCCATGCGGCCGGTAGCAATCGGCGCGGTGATTGGCACGGGACTGTGTCTCGGTGCGTCATAGGTATTGTCGCCTGTTCTCTTCGGCGTGAGTGCACACGATGGCGTTGCGTTTACAGCGGTACCACTCTTCCTCGCCACCGTTGCCCTCCTCGCCAGCTACATACCGGCCCGACGGGCTGGGCAGGTCGACCCGATGTTGGCGCTGCGACACGACTAGCTCCTCCGTGTCCACCACCCGCCGAAGATCGGTCGGCTGGCGCCATCCTCTAAGGCCTTGTTGCGGGACGTTCCGGAGTCAACATCTCTGTCGGTACTGTCGCCGCTGGGGTTCCGTGTCAGTGCGGCAGTAGATTCGCGGGCCCCCGCCGGCCGGGGCTCAAAGGACGGGGGGGGGCAGTCTTGTCCTCGGCCACCACCGGCCGGTTCGGAAGCGACGGCGGCCCGGGCGATGTTGCGGAGCATTCCTCCAAAGATGAGCCGGTGGACCGGCCAGAGTGCGTACCAGTAGAGAAGCCCCGCAAGTCCGACCGGATCGAAGAGAGCGGTTTGGCGGATGCTGCTTTCGGCCCCACCACCCGTCACCTCGAACTGGAGCCAGGCACGGCCCGGCAGCCGCATTTCGGCGGCGAGTCGGAGCAGGTGGCCTGGTTCCACCACCTCGACGCGCCAGAAGTCCAAGGTGTCGCCGGGAAGTAGCGTCGTGGGATCTCGCCGGCCTCGGCGGAGACCAGGCCCGCCGATGAGGTGATCGAGGATGCCCCGAATTCGCCAGAGCGCGTTCCCGTAGTACCACCCGACGGTTCCGCCAATGCGCTCCACGGGTCGGAAGGCCAGAGCGGTGGAACAGGGTACGGTCATTGCACGCGAATCCACCAGGCGCGACCCGAATCTCTTGCCACCCCATTGTGCCGGTGCGAGATGGGCGGAGAGGGGATCGGACCAGCGTGTGGTGGCAAAGGCTTGATCCTCGTTCGCCAGGGCCCGCGCGATGGCGTCCCGGACCCCGCGGGGTCGCACCCGGAAGATGGCAGCCGAATTGTCGCGGACGACGGTCTCATTCCGAAGGCCCTCGATCAATTGGCGACCTACCCGGGCGTAGATGGGTGTAACCAGGGCAAGCCAGAGGCTGGAGAGCCGCGGGGTCAGGACCGGCACCCGAAGCATGAAGCGACGGAGCCCGCGCTGGCGGGCATATTCGCGCATCAGGGTGCCGTAGGAAACGCGCTCCGGCCCGCCTATTTCCACGACTCTACTCGCCTCGAGCGGGAGGTCAATGGCCTCCATCAGATAGTCCACCAGGTCCTCGATGCCGATCGGCTGCGTAAGGGTATCGACCCAGCGGGGCGTCACCATTACGGGAAGCGCCTCGACCAAGGCGCGGATCATGTCGAAGGAGAGGCTACCCGAGCCGAGGACGATGGAGGCCCGCAATTCTAGTGTTAGTACACCAGACTCGCGGAGCAGGTGTCCGACCTCCTGGCGGCTGACGAGATGGCGGGAGAGTGTGGGACCGGATCCCAAACCGCCAAGGTAAATGATGCGCTTTACGCCCGCCTCCCGGGCCGCTTGCCCAAATGCGATCGCCCCCGCCCGATCCTCCTCCTCGTAGGCCGTGCCGCTGGCCATGGCGTGGACTAGGTAGATGGCAGTATGCACTCCCGCGAGCGCCGCGGGGAGTGAAGCTGGGTCACGCACGTCACCTCGAACGACGTCGGTGCTGGGGCCCAGTCGGGGCACCAGGTATTCCGGATGGCGGGTCAGGCACCGGAGCGGTTGACCTCGCGATTCGAGCGCCGGCAGCAGTCGGCCTCCGACATATCCGGTGGCCCCGGTGAGGAGCACGCGCGGATTCATCGGGTCCCGGCCGGCCCGGAGCTGTGGAGCGAGGCCAGAAGCGTCCGAAGCCCCGCGAGATCGGGAATGATCCGGGCCCCGGCAGCGGCCAATTGATCGCCGTAGACGTTGATGGCTCCACCCCCGACCACGAGCACGACGTCGGGCGCGAGCGCCTGTCGAAGGCCGGCGACGTCATGGAGCAAGCTTGGGTCATTGGTCGGGTGCAGCACGCTCAGCGCCACCACGCGAGCGCGGGTCTGTCGCGCGGCCGAGAGGATGTCGGCGACGGGGAGGTCGGCGCCGAGATAGGAGACACCCCAGCCCTCCGCCGCCGCGGTGACCGCGACCAACAGCGCACCCAACTCATGCACCTGACGAGGTGGTGTCGCAACCACGATGCCCGGCGCGACTGTCGACACTTCGAACGTTCGCAACGCCCATCCCAACACGCGTCGGACCGCAGCGGTGGCCAGGTGCTCGTGGGCGACGCTGAGTTGCCCCCGGCTCCAGCGCTCACCGATTTCCTGGAGCACTGGGGCAGCGAGCCCGTCTACGAACGCCGGGACACCGAGCGACAGGAGGCTCTGGTCGAGCAGGCTTTGGAGCCGAGGAGTGTCGAGATCGGTCACCGCCTGCAGTACGTCGGCCCGATATGCGTCGGCCGCTCCCGGAAGCACTGGTGCGGCCGTCGGCCCACGCGACATCCGTTGCTCATCGGCGAGACGGACCAATTCCTCGAGTGGAAGTTTCGCCAGCTGCCCGATGCTATGCCCTCCCGCCGCCAGACCCTGCAACAACCCGAGTCGTTCCAGATCGAGATCGGAGTAGAGCCGGTGGCCGCCTGCGGATCGGTGAGGGTGGACCACCGCATAACGTCGCTCCCAGGCTCGCAGAACATGTGGGGTGAGGCCGGTCCGCTGGGCCACGAGTCGGACGGTATGGCGGGGGACGTTTCGCAGGGAGGCTTTCATGAAGTTCATGGTACTCAATAGTCTAAGTATTGTCAAGTTATATATATAGACCATACATTGACATGATTGCTTATGTGTGATATGTTGCTAGACGTAACTTGGACACTACAACATTAACACACAGGAGCGATGATTTATGAAGACGATCGATGTGATTGCAGCGGCTCTGCTCGTCGTGGGAGGACTTAACTGGGGCCTGGTGGGTGGTTTCCACCTGGATCTCGTGGCCGCGCTGTTGGGCGCGGGAAGCGTCGTCAGCCGACTGGTATACCTCTTGGTCGGCCTTGCGGCGGTGTATCAGGCCATGCAATGGAAAGGGATTCAACACCGTTGGGCACCGGCACGGGCCCGGTAGTCCGCACCCGAAATGCCGTTTATCACCCGTCTACCTAGGAGAATTGGACCGATGCACTCAATCAAACATTTGGTACTCGTCACGGCGTTTGCTATGCCGGCGCTGACCCAGGGTGTTGTAGCGCAGTCCTCAATGCCCACCAGGGATGTTGTGGAGACCGTGGTCGCGGCAGGTTCCTTCAAGATCCTCGCCACCGCACTCGAGGCCGCGGGGGTGGTGGAGACGCTCAAGGGCCCCGGCCCATTTACGGTGTTCGCACCGACGGATGAGGCGTTCGCCAAGCTGCCGAAGGGCACGCTAGAAAGCTTGCTCAAGGATAAGGCGAAGCTCGTCAGCATTCTTACCTATCACGTGGTTTCAGGCCGGGTCATGGCCAAGGACGTCGTCGCCCTTAAGTCCGCCAAGACCGTCAATGGCGAAGAGCTTGCAATTAGGGTGAAAGAGGGCCAGGTCATGGTGGGCAACGCGCGCGTGACCGCCACCCACATCAAGGCGTCAAACGGCGTGATTCACGTCATAGACAGCGTGCTTCTTCCCAAGTAATCCCGATCACCAAACCTTAGGAGAACCAAACCATGGCTACCGCAACACAAACCTCTGTAGCGCCGAAAGACATCGTGGACACCGCCATCGCCGCGGGCGCATTCCAGACTCTCGCAGCAGCATTGGGCGCTGCGGGCCTGGTCACCGACCTGAAATCTGACGGCCCTTTCACGGTGTTCGCGCCCAACGACCAGGCCTTCGCCAAACTTCCGATGGGCACGGTCGAGGCCTTGCTCAAAGACTACGCTAAACTCACGGCCATACTCACCTATCATGTCGTTCCGGGCGCTTACCTCGCGGCCGACGTAGTTGGGTTGCAAGAGGTGTTGACCCTCAACGGCCAATCGGCGAAGATCACAATCGACGGAGGCTCCGTGATGATCGACAATGCTGTTGTGCTTAAGACGGACATTGTCGCTTCCAACGGAGTGATTCACGTCATTGACAGCGTTCTCTTGCCCCGTTGATTTGGAGCTCGAGGGGGGCCTGCCATCCAATGCCCGGATGACAGGCACCCACCGGGCGCTTGGGCCACACGGTCTGGGCAACACCCTCCACGACGAAGCCTCAGCGTCCGAAATCAATGAACCCGCGGGCCGGGTCTGCACTCAAGAGTTTCACGGTCACCCGGTCGCCGACATCCATCCCATGTTGCCCCCGCACTACCATACCTTCAGCGGGTGGGTTGATGGTGCGCACGAAGGTGCCCTTCGGATTCGCCCCGGTCACGATGGCGTCAAAGCTATCTCCGATGCGGCCGGCGAGAAGCTGGGCCGCCGCTTGCTTCCGGCTGGTCCGCTCCACCTTTCGCGCGGCGTCCTCCATCAGAGTGCACCGCGTCGCGACCGCCGTGAGCACTTCATTGGGATACGGCGTTCCGTTCCCGGCGAGGATGCTCTTCAAGAGACGTTGCATGACGAGATCGGCAAAGCGGCGGTTGGGCGCCGTGGAATGGGTATAGTCAGGCACCGCGAGCCCAAAGTGACCCTCGGCCTTTTGGCCCGGCAGCAGCACGGCGTACTCGCCCGGCCCCATCAACTTCACGATCGATAGCGAGAGGTCCGGGAAATGATCCGGGTCGGCGGCGCGCCGTTTGGTGAGAAATTGCGCCAGCGCTCCCGAATCAGGCTCGGCCGGTAGCTTCTCTCCCAAGGTCTGCGCCAGCGTAATCATTCGGTTCCAGCGCTCCGGTGCTTTCACGACCCGGCGGATCGATGCGATTCCTTTGGCCTCGATGAAGGTCGCCATCGTCACATTGGCGCTGATCATGAAATCCTCGATCAGCATGGTGGCCCGGTTCTTCCGATGCACGGTGAGATCGGTGACCTTGCCGTTGGTGGCTACCGGGGTGGCTTCGATCGTTTCCAGATCGAGGGCGCCGGCGCGATGGCGCTGGGTTCGCAAGGCCTGGGCGACCTTGTCCTGCGCCGTGACCTGTGCTTCGAGGTCCCGCGACGCCGCGAGCTTTGATGGCGCGTTGCTCCGCCCTTCGAGCCACCCTCCGACACTTGGGTAGTCGAGCTGCGCGCGATTGCGGAGCCGGGCGCGGTACACATCGTGGGCCCCGCTCGTACCATCGGCCTGGACCACGAACTCGATGACGATCGCGAGACGATCGACGTTCTCGTTGAGCGAGGTGAGGTCCGTCGACAACTGGGTCGGCAACATCGGAAACATGGTGACGCCGCAATAGACCGACGTCGTGTTGTGGGCCGAGTGCTGATCGATAGCGGAGCTTTGTCGTACCAGGGCGTCGACATCAGCGATACCGACCAGGACCCGCGTGTCTCCACTCGGAAGCGCCTCCACATACTCCACCTGATCGAGATCTCGGGACTCGGGGTTGTCGATCGACGACCAGGGCAGGTCACGGAGATCGCGAATCGAAGCATCGCCAGCGGGTGCGTCCTGGAAAGCCGCGACCTCGGCCGCCACCGCCGGCGGAAAGTCGGGTTCGAATCCTTCGCGGATCATTTCCTGGTGCGCCGCGGCGCGAAGGTCGATGGGGTCGGTCACGTGGCCATCCGGTCTGGAGTTGGATCACTAGAGCGGGCCCATAGGGTACTCTCGTCAAGAGACCGAGGGCAAGGGACCGAAAACGAAGTCCCGGCGGATGACCTGCCGGGACTGTATTAGGCCTGCTCTATTGGCGACGATTGTGTCGATCCTACCCGGACGCTCGACTATCGGGCTACCAGTCCGTCTTTGATCCAATCATACGCCGCGAGCGGCATCACGCGCCGGCCCACCAGTTCGATGGGCGCTTTGTATGGACGGCCCGAAATGATTTTGTCGGCGTACAGTTGCCCGATGCCACGAAACGAGGTCAGTTGCTCCCGCGAGGCAGCATTGACGTCCAGTCGGTTGTCAGGCGGCGTTGGGGAATTGCTCGCGCTGGACCAGCTGGCCGGCCGTGGCGAAACAAACAGGCGGTACTTGAGATGGAGATAGAGTGTGGTGGGAAGAATGTCGCGGGCAACGAGTTCACTGCGTTCCGTATAGGGCCGTCCCCGGATGATCTTGTCGGCGTACAACATCCCGATCCCATCGAATCGCAGGAGTTCATCTCGGGACGCGGTGTTGAGGTCGAGGGCCCGAGGGTCGGGGGCGATAGTCATTGTGGGTTCCGCCCCGAACGAGACGGGTGAAGGCGCCGGCCCGGTAGCACTCCCAAGCCCCAATGCCGCGGAGCATGCGATACGAAAACACCAACTGATCATAGTTCCCTCCATTCACGTGCGAGCCGGTGAGAAACCGCCTGAAACGACCGAACCGCGCCCGGCCGTCGTATCATGTTGGATGCAGCCAAGCCGGATTCCGTTGCGCCGCCCGAGCGCGCTGCAAAACCAGGCGATTTGCTCGCTGGGCCCTTTCCCTGCCTTGATTTTGGAGCGATTGTTCTAACCCATGACTACGCGACTTTGCATTGCTCTGACAACTCTGGGCGTTGGTATTTGCTGCCTCGGGCCGATCGCCGGACAAGAACCCACGCCGCTCCGGCAGTCAGACCTTTCTACCGGTGCGGGTCTTCGGCTCCACCGGTTCACTCTCGAGGACGCGTCGCGGGACAATCGGTGGATCGGTCTCGAGGCGCGCGATGCCCGGTGGGCTCTCGATGGGTCCGGAGTGTATTTCCGCTGGAACCGGCACCCCATCGGCGGACAGGACCCGGAGGCCGATCCCTGGTTCTTCGTGAGCCGTCAAGGCAACAGCGCCCGGGACGCACGGCCTGACGAGCCGATTCCCGATCATCCCAGTTGGAGTGCAGACGGACGTGTGGCGGCTTGGACCGCCAGGGGCTCGCTGTTCCTTTACGAGCGAAGTCTTAACCAGCCGGGCCAAGTCCGAATTGCGGCGGCGCTGGGTGATCGCCTGGGCCCTGCGTTGGTAAGCCCGGATGGGTCGTGGGTTCAGTTTGTGATGGGCGAGGATCTCTTCACATTCGATGTTCGCGTTGCGAGCCTTCGACGCATTACGCGCAAATACATTTTGCCGATGCTGGAATCGAGAGCAGGCGCGACCTGGCTGCAGGGGCAGCAATTAGAGCTTTTTGCGCGGGTTCGCGACAGCGTGACGAAGCGGGAAGCGACCCTCCGCCGGCAACGGATCGCGGATGGTGCCCAGTTGATCCCAGCCGCGATTGGAACGCATCTGGAGAACCTCCAACTTTCCCCGAACCGACAATTTGTCACCTTCATCGCTCGAACGCCGGTCTCCCCCGCTCCGACCACCACCTATCTCGACTACGTAGCGGAATCCGGGTATGCGCAAGCGCTGACCGCTCGAGAGAAAGTTGGCGAACCGCAAGACCGGCTTCGGCTCGGAGTCATCCGGATCGACCCGAGTGTCCCTCCGGAGAAGCTCCTGATCAATTGGCTCGACCTACCCGAGGCCGGTGGCCGGTCGACCATTCCCCACGGTCCCACCTGGAGCATCGAGGGTGATCGCGCCGTCGTGCAGCTGGTGTCAACTGATTGGCACGATCTCTGGATCGTCGAGTTGGACCCTGCTACCGGGAAATCCCGCGTGCTGGCTCACGACCACGATGATGCGTGGCTCGGCGGTCCTCCGGTGTTGTCAGAGGAAGGCGGGGCAACCCTGCTCGAGTGGCTAACCGGAGGTCGACTCGTCTTCGCTTCGGAGCGTTCGGGCTGGAGCCACCTCTATCTGATCGGTGCGAATGGACAAATCCAACCGTTGACGTCCGGTCACTGGGAGGTTCGCGCGGCGGAGTTGTCGCGAGATCGGACCACTTGGCTCATCGGGGCGAGTCGGGAGAGTCCGTCGGACGACCAGTTGTATACGCTGCCGGCAGCTGGAGGAGAGCTGACCCGAATCACGGAACAGCCGGGGAGGCATATCGGCGCCCTGTCCCCCGACGGAGGGAGAGTGGCCGAGATCTTCGGCGACGCCGTTAGCCTCCCGGATCTTTTTCTTCGGGATCGGAAGGCGGGGGCGCTCGGAACTCGAGTGACCGTCAGTGGCAACGACTCCTACTTCACCCACCGGTTGATCCGCCCAACCATTGTGTCCGTCATCCATCAAGACGGGAAACCGGTATGGGGGGCCCTCTACCGGCCGGAGAAACCGAATTCTGAGCATGCCGCGATTCTCCACGTCCACGGTGGTGGGTATCGGCAATTCACGCATCACGGTTGGTCGGTGTATGGCTACGGTTTGCATCTCGGGTTGCTCCACTATCTCGTCGAGCAGGGTTACACGGTTCTCGATTTCGACTACCGAGGGGGCGCCGGGTATGGTCGCGACTATCGAACGGACATCTACCAATCGATGGGCCAAAAGGATGTCGATGGCGCGCTCCCCGCGATCGACTATTTGGTGAAAGAGCAGGGCATCGACCGGACGCGAATCGGCGTCTACGGAATATCGTATGGCGGCTTCTTTACGTTGATGGCGCTCTTCCGTCATCCGGGGGTGTTTGCGGCGGGGATCGCGAATGCCTCAGTGACGGATTGGGCGCATTACGATCACGTCTGGACCAGTCGGGTCCTCGGGCTCCCCTCTCAGGACTCGGCGGCGTACCGCCTCTCCAGCCCGATCTACTATACCAAGGGCCTCGCCGATCCGCTGCTCATCATCCACGGCATTGTCGATGACAATGTCCACTTTCAGGATGCCGCCCGGTTGATTCAGAAGTTGATCGAGGATCGGAAGCGCTTTGATGTGATGGTGTACCCGACGGAGCCTCATGTGATTCAGACCGAATCGAGCCGACTCGATTTCGTCCGCCGCTCCGTCGAGTTCTTTGACCGACATTTGCGCGGCAAACGCGACTAACGACCGGTCTCGGGTAATTCATCGATCCGAATGGTGCGTCTCGGTCCAGTGCCTATTGAAGCGGGATCTTCGATTTGTTTTCGGTCAACCAGGCCTCGAAGGTCTGGAGCTTGGGATTGAGCGACCGGCTAATCTCCAGGCTCCGCGCCGCGCAAACATCCGTCGAAAAATCCCGAAAGTACTGAAACATGTTCCCCAAATCCTCGGCTCCGGGGAATCCGAGGCTGCGATACACCTCTGGGGGGATGGCTTGGTAGAGGACATCCTCGCCCAACGCGCGCCCGAGCGCCGCGGCCATTTCCGCGCCCGTCAGATGCTCTCCGGCGATCCCAACCCGCTTCCCGACGTACTCGCTTTCCCGCTTGAAAATGCCATAGGCACAGCGTCCGATGTCCTCCACGGCCATCGCGGAGAGCCTCTGGTCTCCCATCGGTAGCCCGAACGCGAGCTTGCCGTCGGGGCCTCGTTTGGGCCCCATCCCAAAGTAGATGAGGTTCTCCCAGTAGAACGACGTGAGGAGCCAGGTGGCGGGCAATCCCGCGAAAAAATGGTCCGACCCGCCCTTTGAGTCGAAATGCGGGACCTTGTACTTGCCGCCCAGACTTGGCATCCGGTTGTCGGTCAACGGCACCTTGAGGCGGGTATCCTCGAGGGTCGACCAAATTACGTGGCGGAGTCCGGCCGTTCTCGCCGCCTCGGCCATCGCTTTCGCCTGTGCCTGCTCCTTCTCGGGTGACAAGTGAGCCCAGAAGAACGTGACGCAGTAGGCGCCATGAGCGCCTTGGAATGCTCGCTGGATGCTCGCGGGGTCATCGACATCGCCGGCCATGACCTCGGCGCCAAGCGCCGCGAGGGCCTTCGCTTTGTCGGAGTTCGGGTCGCGGGCCACGACCCGCGCCCCGAACGGGCCGTCTCGGTCGGCGAGAATCGCGCGAGCCAATCCGCCACCCTGGGCGCCTGTCGCTCCGATGACGGTAATGATCTTCTTGGCGGCCATAAGATTCCCCACCCCGTTGGACGTTCGGCAGAGCCCAGTGGAACTGGCGACCCGACATGATACGCCTGAATGAGGATAGCCGGTAGCCCATGAAACCTTCCACCCTAACGGAGCGTAGGTTAAACCAGTAAATTGGATACAATTTCGCATCCCATAGTCGCCCCATCCCGGAGGAGGTCCCCCGTGATCGCATCCCGTCCAGCCGTGTGGCTCGGTAGTCTCGTGGCGAGCGCTCTGCTCGCGTTGCCCGCGCCGGCGCAGAGCCAGGCCTCCAAGCCCGGCCAGTCCCCGGCTCCCGCCGCGATGCGCGGACTCCGTGACAAAGTCGAGCTCGAAGCGTTTCTGGACGGTATGATGTCCGCCGGGCTGCAAGACAAGCATGTCGCCGGTGCGACGGTGGCTGTCGTGAAGGACGGCGCGCTGTATTTCGCGAAGGGGTACGGGTACGCCGACGTCGATCACCGCAAACCGGTCGATGCGGCCACCAGCATTTTCCGGGTTGGCTCCATCAGCAAACTGTTTACGTGGACAGCCGTCATGCAGCTGGTGGAACAGGGCAAACTCGACCTGAACAAGGACATCAACGAATACCTGGACTTCAAAATTCCGGCGACGTATCCAGAGCCAATCACCCTCACGCACGTCCTCACGCATACCCCCGGACTCGAGGAAGACGGCCGCGACTTGTTCACCGAGGATCCGAATCACATTACGCCGATGGGTAAGTGGCTTCCGGCCCACATGCCAGCGCGGGTGCGTCCTCCCGGCACGTTTTCCTCGTATTCCAACTGGGCCACCGCTACGGCGGGGTATATCGTTGAGCGCGTGTCAGGTGAGCCATGGGACCAATACGTGGCCAAACACATTCTCGAGCCGTTGGGGATGCAGCACACAACGGGGAGTCAGCCGCTGCCGGACCGTTTTGCCGCAGACATGTCCAAAGGCTACAACTACAAGGCCGGCCGATTCGTCTCCAAGAAGTGGGAGATCGTGACGGGCGCCCCTCCGGCCGGGTCGGTGTCGGCCAGCGCGACCGACATGGCCAATTTCATGATCGCCCACCTCAACAACGGAGAATTCCACGGGCAGCGGATCCTGGCCGACTCGACCGCAAAGCGGATGCACACACGGCTCTTCACCCACGATCCGCGATTGCCGGGGTTTGCGCATGGATTCTACGAGCAGTCGAGTCATGGACTCAGGCTTTTTGGGCACGGCGGCGATACGCAATGGTTCCACAGTGATCTGGCGCTGTTCCCGAGCGAAAACATCGGAGTGTTCGTTTCCTATAACACGGACACTGGTAGCCAACTCAGTTTCATCCCGTTTCTCCAGACCTTCCTCGACCACTACTATCCCGATCCGCCCGCGAAGACCGCGCCGCTGGCCACAGCCAAGGCGGATGCCAAGCGGGTCGCCGGAGAGTACCTCTTCAACCGAATGAATTTCTCGACCTTCCAGAAAGTATTGAGTCTTGCAGGTTCGATGCCGGTCGTCGCCGATA
This sequence comes from Gemmatimonadota bacterium, assembly GCA_025358055.1. Classification (GTDB taxonomy): domain Bacteria; phylum Gemmatimonadota; class Gemmatimonadetes; order Gemmatimonadales; family GWC2-71-9; genus JANYKV01. The sequence goes on along the minus strand of JANYKV010000019.1, from coordinate 14,310 downwards.
CCGATGGGTCCATTGTCCTCAAATCCCCATTCGGCGACATGCGGATGGTCGAAGTCGACACCTTGTTGTTCCGAAGCGAACTTGGCGGGGAGCTCCTCGCGTTTCGGGTGGAACCCGACGGACAAGTCAGCCATGGGTTCTTCAGCCTGGCCCCGATGATGGTCCTGGACAAGTACAGTGGTCTGCGATCGCCCCGTTTTCATCTAGTGGTCTTGGCCGGGAGCTTGGTGCTGTTCCTCGCTGTCTTGATCGCGGCGTTGGCGCGCCTGTTCAGCCGGGGGTTGCGGTCGATTCCTATGCATCCGGACCGCCGAGTCGTAATCGGGATCGCGGTGATGAATCTCGCCTTCGTCGTCGCGTTGGCCCTCAGCGATCTGCAAGGCGTCTTTAACGGAAAAACGACCGGGCTCAAGATTGCTCTCGTTTTCCCGGTCATCGGGGCCGTATTCACTGTGGTGGCGGCTTGGCTCGCGGTCGGTCAATGGAAGAATGGCGTCGGGACCTGGGGTTTCCGGCTTCGCTACACTACCGTGGTGGTCATTGCGGTGCTCTTCCTGTGGTCCCTCAACACTTGGAACTTGCTGGGATGGAGGATGTAGTTGCCCGAACCAGGAGGTGGGGGGATGATTCCCAGCAACCCCACCTCGGAGATCCATCATGAGCCAGCAATCGAAACCCGCCGGCTACACCAGCGTTGCGCCCTACTTGGTCGTCGCAGGCGCCCAGCAAGTGATCGACTTCCTCAAGCAGACCTTCGAAGCCACGGAGCTGCGCCGGTTCGATATGCCGGACGGCTCCATCATACACGTTGAGATTCGAGTCGAGGATACGGTGGTGATGCTCGCGGATGGGGGTGGCGAATGGCCCCCCTTTCCATCATGGATCCATGTCTACGTGACCGACGTTGATGCCACCTACAAGCGTGCCCTCAGGGCCGGGGGCACTGCAGTGCAGGAACCCACCCATCGGGAGGGGGACCCGGACCGGCGGGGCGGGGTCAAGGATCCGGGCGGCAACACGTGGTGGATTTCCACGCAGGTGGTCCAGTAACGACACGTCACAGTTCGGCCGGGGGGCCGGGCATGGCGGCGCGGAAGATGAAAACGTATATCTACCGGATGTCCACCCAATCCTCCCTCGTTCTCCTGGTCGCCCTCCCGTTGGCTACGGTCTCCGGTCAGGCCCGGCCTCCAGTCTCGCTCCAAGATTTCTATCGTATGGTGGATGTATCCTCGCCGGCCATCAGTCCGGATGGACGGAACGTAGCGGTAGTACGAACCGTCACCGAGGAAGCCCGCAACCGCCATCGAAGCGAAGTCTGGCTCTTCTCGGTTGGCCCGCCGTCCCTTGGAATTCGACTGTCGGATACGCTCAGCACGGCCTCGGCACCCTCATGGAGCCCGGATGGCCAATTGCTGGCATTCCGATCGCAGCGCATTGACGGGCCAAGTGCGAAAAGCCGAGCGGAGTCCGGAATCTGGTTCATCGGGCTCGATCATCCGAAGCAGCCGTTTCGCATCACGGGTGTGGAAGGACCTCCGATCTGGAGTCCCGACAACCGATGGATCGCCTTCATAAGGGCCGCACCTCCGACGACCAGGCCGACCCCCGAGCTCACGGCCTTCGAGCGAACGCTACGTGATCGATTCACGGGCCGCTCATACGAGTCGGTGCACTATCGGGCGGATGGCGGTGGATATCTCGCCGACCCAACCGATCCGGCCGCGACTCCCCCGCGAGAACTGTACGTGGTGCCCCGGTCTGGCGGCATGCCCCGTCAGCTCAGCCGCATCGGCGTCAATGTCGAGGATGCGGCATGGAGTCCGGACGCGAAGGCCTTGGTATTCACCGCCAACACGCATCAGCGGGACGAATACACCTACGAACGCGCCGATCTGTGGACCATTGCACTCGATGGGGAGACGCGGCGACTCACGGATGACGGCTATCACTACGAGACTCCGCGATGGTCACCCGATGGGCAATCGATTGTGTTCCGGCGGCAGAAGGGCCTGAGCCTCATCATTGAGGCCAAAGAGAGTCAGGGCCCGGCCATCGACCTCCTCGTGATGTCGTCGAGCGGGGGGTCGATGAGAAACCTCACGGCCGATTGGGATTTGGTCCCGGATGATCCCCATTGGAGTGCGGACGGTGCGCTCCTTTACTTCAGCGCTGAGGTTGGCGGCGACCAACATCTTTTCCGGGTCTCTACGACCGGAGGCAACGTTGAACAGGTCACCCAAGGTTCGGCGCGGCTCAGCGGTTTCAGCTTCTCGAAGAGCTTCGATCGGATGGCCTATATCCAGAACGGGCCCACGCACCCCGCCGATGCGTATTCGTCCCGGGTCGACGGAACCGGATCAGTGAAACTGACCGGGTGGAGCGACGGGTGGGTTCTGGAGCACGAAATTGCGCCGGTCGAGCGGGTGACGTACAAGAGTAAGGATGGGACTCCAATCGAAGGCTGGGTGATGATGCCGCGGGGCTACAAACCAAACGGAGGGCCGTATCCACTGATCCTCGCGATGCATGGGGGGCCGCACGGCGCGTATGGAAACGATTTCTCGCTGGCCTTTCAGTTGTTCGCCGCCCAAGGCTATGCGGTGTTGTACACCAACCCACGCGGCTCGACGGGCTATGGGGAAAGGTTTCTCTGGGCAACGTGGGGCGGTTGGGGTAATCTCGACATGGAGGATGTCCTCGCCGGTGTGGACAATGTCGTTGAGACGTACCGGATCGATCGCAACCGATTGGGAGTGACCGGCTACTCATACGGCGGGTTCTTGACCGATTGGCTGATCACCCACGACCACCGCTTTGCGGCGGCTATTTCTGGGGCGGGGATTTCGAATTGGGTGAGCGACTACGGCACGGCCGATATTCCGCGGACAAAGGAGAGTGAATTTTTCGGGGCGCCGTGGGAAGCGCGCGGCGCGGCAAATCTGCTCCGTCAGTCACCCATCATGTACGCCAAGGGCGTCACCACGCCGACCTTGTTCGTCCACGGCGAGTCCGACTTTCGGGTCCCGGCCGAGCAGGCGGAGCAGATGTATACGGCGTTGCGGAAGCAACGGGTGCCGGCTCGGATGGTGCGATACCCGAACGAATCACACGGCGGTTGGTCGCCGTGGGACACGGTGCACCGGTATCACGAAGAGCTCCTCTGGTGGGGCAAGTATCTGAGCCGGTCGATACCCTAAGCTAGTCCTTCGCCGGCCCGATCTCCGGAGCATAGACCTTTCGCAAATTGTCTTGATACCTATCGAATAGCCCGCGAAGTGCGGTGTGCTCCGCCCGCACCGCGTCCCGAAACGGTGTGTCGGTCATGAAATCGAAGAGCAACGCTGCCATGATGGTTGCGTCGAGCCGGAACCCTTTGTGCCCCACGTCGCCCAGTGCGTCATCCAACATTTCGTGGGTGTGGTAGGTCGCGCGGGAGCTGAAGACGTTGACGCCGATTCCGGGCACGTCGTAGGACACGCCGCCGGTTTCCTCATACCCCGCTGGGCGCTGCAACTCCGGTTCGATCTTCTCGGCACCGAGGCGCTTGGCGTAGGCGAACATGGCCTGTTCCAGGGTGCCGAGCGTTACCCCATCCCGATATTCACCGTAGCGATCGATCTTCACTTGGGTGCCGGTCGCTTGGGCCGCAGCGCGGGCCGCGTCGTCAATCATTCTGCTGACATGATCGAGGTACACGCCGTCCGGGTAGCGGATGTAGTAATCGACGACTGCGCGATCGGGCACGACGTTGGGGGCGATGCCGCCCTCCGGAATCACGCCCTGAATGGATGTCTCGGGGCGAAACGTCGACCGAAGGGCATCGACCATGGTGTAGAAATGGACTGCCGCTTCCAACGCGTTCCGCCCATTCCACGAGGTGAGCTGGTGCGCCGGCCGGCCGGTAAAAATGTATTTCACCTCGTTGATATTGAGGCAGCAGATCCCGAATCCCGGGCGAGCGCGGGACGTTTGATCCGATGAATGGCTGCGAACGAGGAGGTCGGTTCCCTTGAAGACACCGGCGTCGCGCATGATTTTCTTGGCGGGTGGTCCAACCTCTTCCGCCGGAGTGCCGAAGATTTTGATCGTGCCCGGTAACTTCTTTTCGGTGAGAAACTCCTTCAGGGCGATCGCGGCGGCGAAGGCCACCGGACTTTGGGCATTGTGCTGATCGCCATGGAAGGGGCCATCCGTCCCCCGCAACGCATCGTATTCTGCGATGAGCCCCAACACCGGTCCGTTGGTTCCAGCCGGCGACTCCCATCGGGCCAGAAAGGCCGTGGGAAGGCCTGCCGTACCCGTCTCCACCGCAAAGCCGTGATGGTGCAGCACCTTGACCAAGGTGTCCACGGACTTGAACTCTTTCCACCCGACTTCGGGGTGGCGGCCGATCCAATCGCTCAGCGACTGCATCTCGGAATCCCACAGCGCGCCGGTCCGCGCCATCACCCGTTCCCGATCTGGGTTACGCGTCGCGGTCAAACGGTCGGCCAGCTTCGTTGGGGAGAGCCGAGCCTGGGTGGCCTCGATCTCTTTCAGCACATCCCCGGCAGCGGCGCGTTCCGTGGCGGTGGTTTGACCGTGAAGGGCCATCGGGCCCAGGGCCGATGCAATGATGTACGCAGAGACGCAAAGCGGGCGGATCACAAAGCCTCCGATTGGGGAACGACGTAGGCTTCCATGGCGTAGTACTCCGCGAGTCCAAGGTGGTCGAGCAACGCTGCCGTGTCTTTGTTGCGGGCTTCGACGCGTTGCCAGAATTCACGATCGTCGGCGCCCGGAAAGGGCGCCGAGTCTTTCTGCGACTGATGCTTGAAGATGGCCTTGATCTTAAGCCGCAATTCTTCTTGCGAGAGGGGGACCAACCAGGTCGCATCGGTGACGGGCCATTCTTGCCACGCGCCGCGATACAGCCACACTTCCGGTCGCTCGCCGTCACGTTGGTTCAACGCTTCGTCAATCGCCTCTTTGCACATCCGGTGGGTACCGTGTGGATCGCTCAGGTCACCCGCCACGAACACCAGATGGGGCTGGATCTCATCGAGCAAGGCCCGCACGATCGCCACGTCGGCTGGGCCAATCGGATCCTTCCGCACCTTGCCGGTTTGGTAGAAGGGGAGGTTGAGGAAGCGGGCGTTGCTCGCATGCAATCCCACGGTCTCGATGCCGCTCACCGCCTCCGATTCACGGATGATCCGCTTGACGTCCTGAATTTCGGCGATGTCCACCTCGCCGGGAAGCTTGTGGTCGAGGAAGTCTCGCACGCGTTGCGCGAGTTGCTCCACGCCCTCTTTGCCCAGGCCGCGGTCTCGAGCCAAACGGCTGAGGAAGTCTACATACCGCCGCACGTCGTGATCGAACACGGCGATGTTGCCGCTGGTCATGTAAGCGACGGTGATCACATTTTGGTTGAGCGTGAGCTTGTGCAGAATGCCGCCCATCGAGATCACGTCGTCGTCGGGATGAGGGGAGAAGCAAAGAATCCGTTGCCCCCGAGGCAGCTTTGAGCGACCCCGGATCTTGGCGCCGAGCGCATTGAATACCAGTCCGTTGACGGTGCCTGGTGAGCTGTGTTTGGCCACGAGGGAAGACATTTTGTGGGTGGCGTAGTCACGTTGGGTCAGTTTGAGGATGGCGGTCCCCGTTTGCCGGGCGAGCCAGACCACCGCCCGAACTGTGAGATCCGCAGTCCATTCAACCTGGTCCACTAACCAAGGCGTCACGATCCGAGTCAGCTCCGCGGCTGCGCCCCGGTCGACGTAGAAGGTGGTGTTTGGATGTTCCTGCAGGAAGGTCGCCGCGACTTCCATGTCTACGTTGCCCTCCACAGCCCGCCGGACGATTGCCGCCTTGTGTTCGCCGGTCGCGAGGATCGCAATCTCCCGGGCGGCGAGGATCGTTGCCACACCCATCGTGATGGCTTCGCGGGGCACGTACTCTTCACCAAAGAAGTCCGCCGCCGCATCCCGCCGGGTCACGACATCGAGGGTGACAATGCGCGTTGGGCTTTCTTGGCCCGAACCAGGCTCGTTGAATCCGATGTGACCGGTCTTACCGATCCCAAGCACCTGAAGGTCGATGCCACCGGCGGCCACGATCTGGTCTTCGTATCGCCGAACGACCTCCTCGATGGTCTCGCGTGGTGAGTCACCGGCGGGAATGTGGACATTGACCCGCTCGATATCGATGTGATTGAACAGATTCTCCCACATAAAGGTGTGATAGGAGTGAATGCTCTCCGGTGGCATCGGGTAGTACTCGTCCAGATTGAACGTTGTCACGGTCCGGAAACTGAGACCCTCGGTCCGATGCATCCGGATGAGTTCGCGGTACACCTCGATGGGGGTCGATCCCGTCGCGAGGCCGAGTACGGTCGGTTTCCCCTTGGCGGTCCGTTCTCGGATCAACTCGGCAATGCGCTTCGCGACGAGCCGCCCGATTTCCTCGTGATCCCGGACCACGAGGGTACGGATTCGTTCGAGCGCGGTGGCCGGAGCAGAAAGCATGATCTACCGTCCGAGCCAGTTGGCTCGGCGCTTGCCGAGAAAGGCGTCCATGCCTTCGGCGGCGTCCTCGAGGAGAAGGTTGCAGGCCATGGTTTCGCTGGCGACATCGTACGCAGTGAGAAGCGCGGCGTCGATCTGCTGGTAGAAGGTTTGCTTGCCAAGGCGGATCGTCGCGGCGCTTCGATTCAAAATGATGTCTGTGAAGTGACCGATTGCCTCGTCCAATTGCTCCGCCGGGACGACGCGGTTCACGAGTCCCCAGGCGAGCGCTGTGGGAGCATCGATCGGCTCTCCCGTCAACAGCATTTCCATAGCCCGCTTCCGATTCACGTTGCGGGCTACACCGACCGCTGGGGTGGAACAGAAGACGCCGATGTTGACTCCCGGAAGCGCGAACGATGCAGTGGTGGAGGCCACCGCGAGGTCGCACATCGCGACGAGTTGGCATCCGGCCGCGGTGGCAATCCCGTGGACGCGGGCAATGACGGGTTGGGGAAGTTGGGTGAGGCTCACCATCATCCGGCTGCAGTCGTCGAAGAGCCGCCGCTGCCACGCCTTGTCGCCGGTGTGAGCCCGCATCTCTTTGAGGTCGTGTCCCGCGCAAAATCCTCTGCCATCGGAGGCGAGTACCACAGCCCGCACCGATGAGTCGCTCGCGATTCGATCCAGTTCCGCCTGGAGCGCGGTAATCATGTCGGTCGACAACGGATTGAAGCGCTGTCCGCGGTTGAGAGTGAGGGTCGTGATGCCATTGGTTTCCTGGGCCAGAACGAGGGCGGGCTCGGCGGCGGTCGTGGTCATGTCAGATCTCCGGGTGGACGCTGGATGAGTCTGGTCTGAATGTGCGGCTACGTGTGTCAAATCCGAAGGGCCCTGGCGCCGGCGAAGCTGCCCAACTCGAGCGCCACGAGCCAGTCCAACAAGAGCGACCGATCACCACTCCGCGATGAACGTTCATGACATGGACAGTCTACGATGCGGAGATCGCTCCCGCCGGGCGGGGCGGTGAAGTCGGAGTAGCGGAAGCGGCGGCGCGGCGGAGAGCGACCACCCAAAGAGTCGAGAGCGCGCTGAAGACCAGCACGGCTATCGTCAACGGCCGCGGGGTTTCGCCGGTGTACAGCAATATCACCGCGGCCGCGGTGACCGTCACTTGGCGCGCCAGCTCCAGCATCCACACCCAAGCCCGATTCTCCAACAGGCTTCCGAAGTTGCTCAGACTCAACACCACATAGAAGCCCAAGGCGGCGGTGTGATACAGGGGAACCTTGCCCGCCAGCTGCAGAATTTCGATTGACGCCACGATCACGACGACAAATTGCACGAATACATAGCGGTTGATGGGCGACGGAGTGGGCGGGTCGTAGGTCTGGTAGGTCTCCCGGACCACCGGCGGTGCGGTGATCGAGGGTCCGATGTCCGCCGGCCGCCAACTCGGGCGTCCGAAAAGCACGCGCATCTTGTTGCCCCACAACGCGGTCTTCCGCACGTTTTCCCAGATCTCCTTGAACACGTGGACGTTGGCCCAGATCGGGTTCCAACTCGCCAGCGGTATGGTGATCCCGTAGACCGGCTCCTCCTCTTCGGTCACAAACGATCCGAACAGCCGGTCCCAGACGATGAAAACGCCCGCGTAGTTGCGATCCTGATATTTCGGATTGACCCCGTGATGGACCCGATGATGAGAGGGCGTATTCATGAACCATTCGAGAAATCCGAGGCGGCCGACCTCCCGGGTGTGGATCCAGAATTGGTAGATCAGGTTGATCCCGTAACAGACGACGAACATCTCCCATGGCATGCCGAGGATGGCCAAGGGGATGTAGAAAACCCAGGTGAAGAGCCCGTGGATGCTGCTCTGCCGGAGCGCGACGGTGAGGTTGTACTCCTCGCTGGAATGGTGTACGACATGGCCGGCCCAGAGAATATTCACCTCATGCGAGAGGCGGTGACTCCAATAGTAGGCGACGTCGACCAGAACGAACCCGATCGACCAAGCCAGCGCCACAGCGAACCGCCCCGCGCCCACGGCCGCAGCGCCACCGGGCCACTGCGGCAGGTCAAAGAGTGTCTGCACCGACCAATGGTCACCGACCCAGATGAAAAATCCCACGGTAATCAACTTGGTGAAGATCCCGCTAATCTGGCTCAGCGTGCCACAGCTCAAATCGGAAATGGAGTCATTGAGCCGGTACACGCGTTGGTGCGTGACTTTGGCGACGAGCAGCTCGGCACCGATCAAGAGGAAAAAAAGTGGTATGGAAGCTTGGATGACGTCCATCGGCGATCCCTCCGAGGCGTGCGGCGATCAACGAGCTTCTGCGTGAATCTAGGATTCGCCGGGCAGAGTGCAAATCGCTGCACGGTCTCTGATCGGTTGGGGAATAGGGGAAAGGTACGGTGTCTTACCAGCGTCGGGAAGAATGATATCTTCTCACCATGCCTCGTCCGTTCAAGCTGATTCGCCGGACACCCCCGATGAAATTCGGCAAAACCCTTCGGGGCGGATCGCCGCGGAGGCTGCTCGATCCGATCGAGATCGCCAGCCGGGATGAGATCGCCGCGCTTCAACTGGCCCGGCTCCGCTGGACCCTAAGCCACGCTTTCAAGCGCGTTCCGCACTACCGGAAGAAGTTCCTGGCCGCGGGTGTGCATCCCAAGGATCTCAAGCGGCTCGAGGACCTTCGCCACTTCCCTTATACGACGAAGGACGACCTGCGGGCAACCTATCCCGATGGCATGTTCGCGGTGCCGCGCGAACGGGTGCTCCGAATCCATGCTAGCTCGGGCACCACGGGCAAGCCGACGGTGGTGGGCTATACCAAGGCCGATCTGGACAACTGGGCCGATTTGGTGGCGCGGTCGATTCGGGCCGCGGGTGGCCGTCCCGGCGACACGATCCATGTGGCCTACGGTTACGGGCTCTTTACTGGTGGCTTGGGTGCGCATTACGGCGCCGAGCGGCTGGGATGTGCCGTGGTTCCGATGTCGGGCGGGCAGACTGAGAAGCAAGTCCAGCTCATCACCGATCTCAAGCCGCAAATCATCATGGTCACCCCCTCCTACATGCTCGCGATCGCGGATGAGTTTGAACGGCAGGGACTCGACGCCCGCCGTTCCTCCCTTCTGGTCGGGATTCACGGAGCGGAACCGTGGACCGACGAGATGCGGCGCGAGATCGAAGATCGCTTTGCCCTGGACGCGGTCGATATCTATGGGCTCTCGGAGGTCATGGGGCCCGGGGTGGCGAACGAGTGCATCGAGACCAAGGACGGGCTGACGATCTGGGAAGATCACTTTTATCCCGAGATCCTCGATCCGGCCACAGGCACACCACTACCAGACGGGACGACGGGCGAATTGGTCATAACGTCCCTGACCAAGGAGGCGTTGCCCATCATCCGATATCGGACGCGGGACATCACCACATTGCTGCCTGGTACCGCACGTTCCATGCGCCGCATCGGCCGGGTTACCGGACGCAGCGACGATATGCTCATCGTTCGAGGGGTCAATGTCTTCCCCACGCAGATCGAAGAACTGATCCTCCGCGAGCCGGGGCTATCGCCGCACTACGTGCTCGAGATTCGGCGCGACGGCCGGCTGGACGAACTCGATGTGGTCGTCGAGATGAAGTCCGGCCCGACCGGAGCGACCACGGACACGGCGGACCGTCTGGTGCAAAAGATCAAGGGATATATCGGAGTGACGGTGCGAGTGCGGATCGAGCCGGCGGGTTCCATCGCGCGATCGATGGGCAAAGCGAAGCGGGTGATCGATCTGCGTGGGTCAAGGTAGCCGAATGCAAAAGGGGTCGCGCCAAATCGGCCCCATCCGCCAAATAAACTCTACCGGAGGAACCTTTCATGATCGACTTTGCACTGCTCCTGCTAGCGCACACCGCTATCTCCCATGTCGACCTGCGCTGTCCGGCGGCCTTGGGCGGGCATCCATTCATCGGCGCGCGGATGTATGAGGGGCCCATGGGGGATAAACATTCGGCTCTTTCGCCGGAGCGCGAACGGCGCTCCGGGTTTGAACGGCAGAGTTGGCTGCTTCCGTCGGGCGGCGAGCGGGTCTGGGTGGAGTGCCACTACGATCGCACCCCTCAAACGCTTTCGCTGACGCTTCGGAAGGAAACCCTGGAATGTTCCCTGATGGCCGAGGTGGACGCACAAGGCCGGGTGGTGCAGGCCGCGCCGCTTGCTTGCGATGAGTAACGACCACGAGGCCACTATTCGCGAATACTTCCCGCGGATGGATGCCGGCGATATCGAGTGGGTGGTGAACCTCTTCTCGGCCGACGCTCGCTACGATCGCGGTGATGTCACGTTCACTGGGAAGCCCGCCATCGCCGAGTTCTATCGGCATGGCCGAAAGCTCAAGGTACGGCACGTGGGTCTCCAGTTTTGGTCCTCCGGCGACACGGTGTTTGTCGAAGGCGGGTATGAGGGGGTGGGAGGAGATGGGACCAAGCGACAGGGCCTATTCGCGGATCGCTGGACCTTTGATGCCCACGGAAAGGTCGTGGTGCGGCGCAGTAGTTTTTTCATCGGGAGCGCCAAGGACTGACAAGAGCAAGGGAAAGGGACGGCAAAACAGGACGGCAAGAACAAGACGGCAAGAACAAGACGGCAAGGAAAGGACGGCAAAGGAAGGGCCGCGAGGAGGAGGTTGTCGCGACGGTGGAGCGCGCCCGAAAACAAGATTCTGTCATCCCGAGCAAAGCGAGGGATCTCAAATTCAGCGTGGGAGATGCCAATCACGCGACGCTTGGGATTCCTCGATCGCTGTGCTTCCTCGGAATGACACAATTGGAATTCAGCGGCTCGCTAAGGCTAGTAAGAGAATTCCGCGAGCCGGCTTAGGCCCCTCCCGGCCGACAGACGGAACCCCAGAATCCGACGAACGGAATAGGCCACGGCAATCAGCAGCACGTTGCCCACGGTATCCAGCCTCGAGACTTTTCCACGTCCGTCATATACCACGGTGATGTGGTTCCGGCGATCGAGGGACGCCAGGGTTTGAACGAATCCGCCCTCGATCGGGAGCAAGGGAAACGCTTCCCAATCTGGCCCCGGCGTCTCGCGGTCCTTCCAGAACTCGGGCTCAGCCACCCCTGATCCCGCCAAGAGCTGATTGCCCACGGAGTCCACGACCACCCAGGGGAACGGGGGCGTCGCTAAGGCGAGCGTGACGAGCGCACCCCGAGCCGCCATCCGCATGTGCGGAAGGCTCTCGGCCGTCAGCCACGTACCGAGGGGGAGCGACCATCGGACCGTGCCGAGGCTGCTCAGGCCAACGATCGCTGGGTCTCCGGCTTGGTCGCGAATAGCGATGTACCACCGCCCGGCCGTTCCGGCGGCCTGCTTTGCGTGCCACGCGGGTGGCAGGTGGGAAAGCGGGACACACGTAGGGAGGGGAGTCGACACGACCAGATACACCTGCCCGCTGTCGGTGATCGCGCCAGCGGTTCCTCCATGTCCGTTGATGAACTGAGCAGCGATTGGCGAGCCGATCATGCCTTTGCACCCAAGGTGGCCTAGCCCTTCTTCCCAGAGGCGGCCATCGCTGAATCGCCAACGACGCCATGTCAGGATCTGCCCAAGAACTCGATCAGCAGTTGTGACCCAGACGTCGCCTTCATCGGAAAGAGCCGCCCCGAACGGTAGGTAATTCCCTCCCAGGCGTTGCCCAACGAACAAGCTGTCATCGATCGCGAAGGTAGGCAGCAACCGAAATCGTAATTCATCGAGTTTCCCGGTAACCCTAAGCTCCGCGAGTTCAAGCGGCAGGACAGTCATGGTCAGCGTGGTATCGACACTCACTCGCCTGGCGCCAAGGCTAATGAGCATTGGGCTGTAGCCAATACGGCGGAGTTGGAGCGTGACAGTACTGTTGGGAAGCGGGAGCAAGAAACGACCAGCTGAATCCGTATTGGCCCGCCGGGGGCTTCCAAGCACAATGATTTCCACTTGGGAAATCGGAGTGCCGACGGTATCGATGACGCGCCCGCGGAGAACGGGTTGTTGGGCCGCACGGAGTGCTCCGCTCGGAGCGAGCAGCATCAGGACGGTGACAATCGAGCGGCGAGGACGGAGCAGAGACGCCCTCCTTTAGCGGTCCCAGAAAATGGTGCTGCCCTCAAGACTATCTGTTTCCGCGTGAACCTGCAGAACGGATGTGGATTCCCGAGCCTTGCCATTCTCCCGCCTTGGCGTGAAACTCTGGAACCTTTCCCTTCACCCAGAGTGCTCATGCCAAGATCAATCACGCTCGGGAGTCTCTGCACAAGGTCGCAGCAAGGGGGAGGCTGCAGGAGTCCCAGAGGGCGCGTGCGTAGCTGGCCCTCACCACGTTCACGTCCCCACCACAAAGCCGAGCGCTCGGAGGGACCCTGGGGACGAGCCCTAGAACCGCCACGCCACTTGTGTAGAGCGTTCCTGATACTCCTCTCCGCCGCACTGCTCCACTGGTCGCCGTTGGGTGCCCAAGTCAAAGCCCTGCGCTTCGGGAAACTGATCGACGGGAGCGGCCGATCGCTGGCTGACGCCGTAGTCGTCGTCGAGGGCGACCGCATCAAGTCGGTGGGAGCCGGCGATGCCGCCGTGCCCGCCGGCGCATTGGTCATTGATCTTCGGCGGTTCACCGGGATGCCCGGAATGATCGACGCCCACACGCACATGACGTTCTACTGGGACCGCACACCCGGCACTCGCCCTTGGGCTCAATTGGCGGAACGCCCCGCCACCGAGACGGTCTTTTTGGCCCAGGAGAACGCGCGCCGAACCCTGGAGTCCGGTGTGACGACGGTTCGCGACCTCGGCGCCTCCGACTACGCCGATATCGCGATGCGGAATCTGATCAACCGGGGCGCCATGGTAGGCCCTCGGATGTTCGTCGCGGGCTACGGACTCTCAGTGTCCAGTGCCCCCACCCGCGCCGCTGGACCCCAACCTGCGCCGGGCCGGGCGGACGGCGTCGCCGAGGTGATGCGTGTGGTGCGGGAGCAGGTGGCAGCGGGTGTGGATGTCATCAAGATGTATGGCTCCACCGGAAGCGACCAGGACGTAACCGGATTCCAGACGTTCACGTTCGAGGAGATGAAGGCGGCCGTGGATGTCGCCCACAAGTTCGGAAAGACGATCGCAATTCACTCCTACGGCCCCGACGGTGCGCGCGATGCGACCCGCGCCGGCGCCGAGTCGGTGGAGCACGCCACGGACATGGACGACGAAACGATCGCCGAAATGGTTCGGCGAGGCACGTTCTATGTCCCCACCGTCGATCACAACCGCTATTACGTCGATGCACGGGATGAGTTCGGGTATGGACCCGCGGTGGTGGAACGCCTGAACGACTATATCCGCCGGAATTTTGAAACGATGCGGAAGGCGGTGAAGGCCGGGGTCCGGATCGCGATGGGCTCCGACGCGGTTTTCACCGGGTTTGGGCAGAATACCGGTGAACTCGAATGGCTCGTCAAAGCCGGGATGACCCCCGCGCAAGCTCTCGCCACCGCGACCACGAACGGCGCCGCGCTACTCCATATGGAACACAGTCTGGGTTCCCTGGCCCCGGGATACTATGCGGATATCGTGGCCGTCGAGGGCGATCCGCTGCAGGATATCCATGCCGCTATCCGGGGCGTCCGCTGGGTGATGAAGGGTGGGGAGGTTGTGGTGGACAAGAGGAAATAGGGAAGGGGAAAAGGGAAGGGGAACGAAAGGCGGGAGGGCGGGACGGCGGGATGGTGAAACCCGTCGCGACCACCGATGTGTCATCCCGAACGCAGTGAGGG